>CAYTUO010000226.1:0-7351 GCA_964441015.1 uncultured Pleurocapsa sp. | reverse complement strand
TGAAACTCTCCAAGACGAGTTTATCTTAGGGCTGCAAACTCCGCTCGCTAAGCTGTAGGATCTCGATGCGATCGCATCCTAAATTCTCACTGTCATGAAGGTGAAGCAGTTCGTTTAACCAGGCAATGAGTAAACTTTCGCTATCGATACCCTGCAAGCGAATTTCTCGAATAACCTGGGCTTGATCGGTCAATTGAGCGCCTGCTAAACAATACAATCCTTGGGCAGCTTGGATAAATAGTGCTTCTAAACTTTCTCCCCAAACTCGATAGGCCCAATCAGCCGTATGTTCGATCTCTTCAAAACCTTCTCTTGCAGAAAGGTCGATCTTCTCTTGCATCTGAAAAAAATTTTAGATTCTTCTACATGTTTTCTAGTCTTGATCCATGCTAAACAATAAAATTACATTTTGAGTTTTGTGAAAGCTTGATTGAAATTCAGATTTCTAGGGGAAAAAGAGCAAAAAAGATCAAAGACGACCCAATAGATTATTGGAGAAAAAAACAATTAAATAGACTAGCTTGTTAAATTATTAGCGTCATATTTTTTAACATAGAGATTTTTAAAAAATTGTTAATCTAGTATTAGATAAAGAGCTAAGCTAATCGCTACAGGAGCCAAACTTTTATCAGCGCTGCAAACAAAATAAGGAGGCAGTAGTTATGCTACAAGATATATTAAGAGAATCGCCCGATCGCGCGGCATCAGAAAGCAATTCACAACTGATTCCCGATCCGTGGGAATTACCGATCGTCGTTTTAGAAACTAAATCGGCTCAATCTTGGCAGCTTCCTGTAGAGTCGCATCCCTTAATTAGTCCAGGGGGAAATCCCGCCGCTTTACAACTACCGAGTCCGAAATCCAACCCAGTACAACTTCTACTACAAGATTGGCTGAAGCTAAGGGCAGAGCAAGCCAGAAAACTCGCAGATAATCTGAGTGAGGCATTAGGACTCCTGTGTTGGATGGAAATGATGGCGTACTAAAGTGTCAATTCCGAATTCCGAATTTTGAGTTCGGAAGAGGTTAAAATCATGACTGTACTGTTACAAAATAGAACCGAAGCCGGTCAACTATTGGCAGTTAGGCTCGCGACTTATGCCAATTGCCCAGACGTATTAGTGTTGGCACTTCCTCGCGGTGGGGTTCCCGTTGCCTTTGAAATTGCCAGAAAACTCCATCTTCCTTTAGATGTTTGTCTAGTACGCAAGTTAGGCGTACCGAGACATAAAGAGTTGGCAATGGGAGCGATCGCAGCCAAAGATACAATCTTCATTAACCGCGATGTCGTAGACTGGCTGCACATTCCCCAGGAAGTCATCGAGCAAGTTGCAGCACAGGAAAAAGAGGAACTAGAACGACGCGATCGCGCCTACCGAGGCAATCGTCCTTTCCCTGAACTGCGTGATCGGATTGTTATTCTCGTCGATGATGGCATTGCGACAGGGGCAACCATACGGGCTGCGATCGCTACCTTACGACAACAGCAACCAAAAGAGATTATCGTCGCCGTACCCGTTGTCGCCCCATCAGTTTATCAAGAACTCAAAGCCGAAGTAGACAAAGTTATCTGTCTTAAAAAGCCAGAACCCCTCCACTCTATCAGCCTCTGGTACGAAGATTTCTCCCAAACAACCGACGAAGAAGTCCGCGATTTACTAGCACAAGCAGAACGCGAACTCATGGCCATTAAGTAAGGGCCGCTTGCAGAGGGGGAGAGGGTGGGGAGATGGGAACAGTTACCAGTTATCAGTTATCAGTTATCAGTTATCAGTTACCAATCACCTTCTCACCTTCTCACCTTCTCACCAATCACCTTCTCACCAATCAATAAAAAACCAAGGTTAAAAATGAACATGACACCTACATTAAACCGCCAAGAATGCGGAGTTTCCGTAACAGCAGGCGGGGTAACGCTTAAAGGGACGCTGGGCATCCCAATAGGCGCAAAGGGAGTCGTACTGTTTGCTCATGGAAGCGGTAGCAGCCGACACAGCCCTCGCAATCGCTACGTCGCCCAAATGTTGCGTAACGCTAAACTAGCAACGCTACTCATCGATCTTTTAACGCAAACAGAAGAAGCGATCGACCGACAAACCAGACAACTCCGCTTTGATATCGATCTACTCGCCCAAAGAGTCATTGGCGCGACCGAATGGCTGCTGCAAAACCCCATGACTCGACATCTGAAAATTGGCTATTTTGGCGCTAGCACTGGGGCTGGTGCGGCTCTAGTTGCGGCAGCAGAACGTCCTGAAACGGTTGGCGCGATCGTTTCTCGTGGCGGACGGCCGGACTTAGCCGGCCCGATGCTATCGCGCGTCAAAGCACCAACATTACTCATTGTGGGCGGAAAAGATACGCTAGTAATAGAGATGAATCAGGAAGCGATGGAACATCTCCAGACAGAAAAAAAACTGGAAATTGTTGCTGGCGCAACCCATTTATTTGAAGAATCAGGCGCGTTAGAAGAGGTAGCCCGATTAGCAAGTCAATGGTTCGATCGCCATTTAAGCGATCCAGTTATCAGTAAACAGTAAACAGTAAACAGGAGTGCGGGCATCATTAGCACGTGAGCGAGACCCTCACACTACGATTACTAACAACCGATAACTGGTAACTAATCACTGGTAACTAATCACTGATAACTGATAACTGATAACTGAAAATGCCTATCGATCGCGATCGCCAAGAAAGAAACCCAGAACCGAGCGGATTAGGTCGTAGCTTAATTATCCTGTTGCTATGGCTGATCTTCCTCAATTTATTCGTCCTGAGAGGGACAGAGCAGTCACTCGTCTCTTACAGTCAATTTATTGACCAGGTAGAAGCCGGTAAAGTTGCCAGCGCCAAAATTGGTTCTGACCGAATTCTCTACGTTCTCAAATCCGAGGGAACAGACGCTCAATCTAAAAAGCAGCAGGAGTTAATCACAATTCCAGTTGCAGGCGATTCAGACTTGCCCAGACTTTTGCGCGAGAAAGATGTCGAATTTTCTGCACTGCCTCCGAGTAGTGCAGGCTGGATTGGTACGCTACTGAGTTGGGTGATCCCGCCTCTGATCTTTGTGGGACTGTGGGGATGGCTGATGGCGCGATCGCAAGCCAATGGTGCGGCAGCTTTGACAGTAGGAAAGAGTAAGGCTCGGATTTATTCAGAAGGAAATACTGGCGTAAGCTTCGATGACGTGGCGGGAGTGGACGAAGCAAAGGTAGAATTGCAAGAAATAGTTGATTTTCTCAAACATGCTAGCAAATACACCCGTTTAGGCGCAAAAATTCCCAAAGGCGTTCTCTTGATCGGCCCGCCAGGAACAGGGAAAACACTCTTGGCCAAAGCGATCGCTGGAGAAGCAGGAGTCCCCTTTTTCAGTATTTCTGGCTCGGAATTTATCGAGTTATTCGTAGGCATTGGCGCATCGCGAGTAAGAGATTTATTTGAACAGGCGAAAAGACAAGCGCCTTGTATCGTATTTATCGATGAATTAGATGCTCTGGGCAAATCGAGGGCAAATGCGGGAGGAATTTTGGGCGGAAATGACGAACGGGAGCAAACCCTGAACCAATTATTAGCCGAGATGGATGGCTTCGATACGAATACAGGGGTAATTCTCCTAGCAGCAACTAACCGTCCAGAAGTATTAGATCCTGCCCTGATGCGTCCGGGACGCTTCGATCGCCAGATAGTCGTAGATAGACCTGATAAAATCGGACGAGAAGCAATTCTCAAAGTTCATGCCAAAAACGTGAAACTCTCAGCAGACGTAGAGCTAGAAAAATTAGCCGCGCGGACTCCTGGCTTTGCGGGGGCAGATTTAGCCAATTTGGTCAACGAAGCAGCCTTGCTAGCGGCTCGCAAAAACCGTGATGCAGTGTTAATGGAAGATTTTAACGAAGCGATCGAGCGCGTTTTGACAGGAGTAGAGAAAAAATCGCGCGTTTTGAATGAAGTTGAGAAAAAAACGGTTGCTTATCACGAAGTCGGTCATGCTATCATCGGAGCAATGATGCCTGGTGCGGGGGTAGTAGAAAAAATCTCCATCGTCCCTCGCGGAATTGGAGCCTTGGGCTATACCTTGCAACTTCCAGAAGAAGATCGCTTCTTGATGTTAGAAGATGAAATTCGCGGACGAATTGTTACGCTCTTGGGCGGGCGTTCTGCTGAAGAATTGATCTTTAATAAAGTTTCAACGGGTGCCAGCGATGATATTCAAAAAGCTACCGATCTAGCAGAAAGATTTGTGACCCTTTATGGCATGAGCGATAAATTAGGGCCTATTGCCTTCGAGAAAATTCAACAACAATTTCTGGAAGGATTGACGAATCCGCGCCGTGCGGTCAGTCCCAAAGTTGCCGAAGAGATTGACCGAGAAGTCAAAGAAATTGTCGAAGGAGCGCATCAAATTGCCTTAACCATTTTAGAGAAAAATCGAGCCTTGTTAGAAAAGACAGCACAAGCGTTGTTGGAAAAAGAAATTCTCGAAGGAGAAGAATTGAAAGAGTGCCTCAAGCGCGTACAAAAAACACCAGAAATGGAAGAATGGCTCCAGACAGGTCAACTCCCAAACGAACTCTCGGTACTAACAATCTTTAATGGGAGGCAGAAGTTTGACTGAATTAGTGACTGGTGATTGGTGAAGAGTGATTGGGAACTGTCCCCCTTCTGCTTTCTGCCCTCTGCCTTTTGCTTTCTGCCCTCTGCATAGCTGCCTTCCCCTACCGATAAGATAACTATTCAACAGGACATGATATAACTCTATAAAATCTCCCGTTTGAGATAGGGTTGCAACACTTCTGGAACCTTAACTGTGCCATCTGGTTGTTGATAATTCTCCAAAATGGCTGCCATCGTTCTCCCTATCGCCAATCCCGAACCATTGAGGGTATGGACGAATTGAGTCCCTTTTTTGCCAGCTTCTTTGAAGCGAATATTTGCTCGTCGCGCCTGGAAATCTCTAAAATTGGAACAACTGGAAATCTCTCGATAGGTTTGAGCAGAAGGCAACCAGACTTCTAAGTCATAACATTTTGCTGCCCCAAACCCTAAATCTCCCGTACACAATTCAAGGACTCGATAGGGTAATTTTAGTGCCTGCAAAATGGCTTCTGCATCTTTGACTAACGCTTGGTGTTCGTCCTCGGAAGTATCGGGATGGGCGATTTTGACTAACTCGACTTTGTTAAACTGGTGCAATCGAATCAGTCCCCGCGTGTCTTTGCCGTAACTTCCTGCTTCGCGACGAAAACAAGGCGTATAAGCACAGTGTTTAATGGATAATTGAGTCGCATCGATAATTTCATCGCGGTAGAGATTCGTCACCGGAACTTCAGCAGTAGGTGCTAACCACAGGTCATCATCTTTGCATTGAAAGCTTTCTTCGGCAAATTTGGGCAATTGTCCCGTTCCTTGTAAGGATGCGCTACTAATAAGAACGGGTGGCATCACTTCTAGGTAGCCAGCAGCGATCTGGCGATCGAGCATAAAATTAATCAAAGCCCTTTCTAATGCCGCACCCGCCCCAATTAAATTGACAAAACGAGTTTGCGCTACTTTCACGGCACGCTCGAAGTCTAGAATGCCTAGTTTTACGCCAATCTCCCAGTGAGGAAGAATATCAGGATTTTGCGGTTTATATTCATCTCCCCAGCGACGAACTTCTACGTTTTCTTTTTCATCTTTGCCGATAGGAGTTGATTCGCTAGGTAGGTTGGGAAGTTTGAATAAAAAGTCTTTTATTTGCGCTTTTAACTCTTTTTCTTGGGGTTCTAGAGCGCTTAACTTGTTCTTAATCTCGTTGGCTTCTTCTTTTAAGGCCTGAATTTCTGAGCTATTTGGAGCGATACCGCTTTTAATTTTCTGAGGAATCAGTTTACTAATTTCGTTGCTGCGTGCTTGGAATTGCGTCCGAGTCATCTCCAGGTCTCGCTGTTGTCTATCCAACGTTAAGATGGGCTGGAGGTCGTATTCATTTGACGCGCTACGACGATTGAGTAATTCTTGAACGAGATCTGGATTTTCTCGTATTTGCTTAAGATCTAACACCGATGATTTCACCCCTTCCTTTGTATTTCACTATGTTAGGATAGCCGATCGCTCTAGTACAGCACATTAGTGATTGGCGATTGGTGAGAAGGTGATTGGTGAGAAGGTGACTCATCAGTAATCAGTAATCAGTAATCAGTAATCAGTAATCAGTGAATGAATCAATCCAAAATCTAAAATCCTTTCATCGACAGACAAGGAGAATATTTACTACTGAACTCCGTTGTTAGGCAAAGCCTAACCTACACTTCTGAACTCCTGACACTGATAACTGATAACTGATAACTGGTAACTGATAACTGATAACTGATAACTGATAACTGTCCCTTCTACCTTCTTACCCAAAGTGCTAAACCGCCTCCTCTTCCCCTAGCTGCGATCGCATTTTCTCTGACTAGAAAGTACGCAAAAAATGCTTGCTTGCCAATGCTTTCTGCAAAGAATTTGTCTTCGCTTCTTTTTCCGCTTCTGATATATCCGTCATAGAGCTTGATCCCGAATAATTTCACCGTCATTTGGGTAAAGTCAAAGGCAAGAATATTTTTCCCGCTCAAAAATTTCACCGGCCCAGTCAGAGAAAATTGTAGAGAACCCAATTCAACTGAATTTTGAACTCTGCCAATCTCTGGCGATCGCTCCTCAGACGCTTCCTGTTCGCTATCGGGAGAGTAGGATAGGGATATGTTTATCCAAGAGGGAAGATATCGTCCCGCTCCTAGTATGACACCTGCGCGATCGCGCGCCTTTTTCGTTCCCGTGACAAAACACAAGCGCCAAGTTCCAATCAATTGTTGAAAACAATAGCGTTCTTTGTTGTGCTTGGCAGTTTTCTCCGCCTGGAGTAAGGCGTTAACTACCTCCTCCGGCGAAGGTTTTTGGGAAGCGTTGCTAATGACAGACTCGACAGCTTGTTCGAGAAGTAACAGGTTTTTCATTAATTCTTTATCAGATGGATACAATGGGCATTCCCTATTGGAACTAAGATGATCGATACTTAATCATTGTTTAGTATTTATCTGCCTCAAAAAGCGGACGACAGTTAACAACAAAAATGGTCAATTTAACTCCCAATCCAAGTTACAGTTTAACGCTTCGGATCGAATTACCCAATCAAGCAGGAAGTTTGGCTTCTGTTACCCAGGCGATCGCCAAAGTGGGTGGCAGTCTGGGACAAATTTTATTAGTAGAACGGACACTCAAGATTAGTCGGCGAGAACTGACAGTCGATGCGGCCAGCGAAGAACACGCAGAACAAATTGTCGCCGCCGTTAAAGCACTACCAGACATCACAATTCTCAAAGTTTCTGAT
>CAYTUO010000225.1:0-7354 GCA_964441015.1 uncultured Pleurocapsa sp. | reverse complement strand
AACATGGTGATGCTCGCACCAGCCATCAACATTTTCAGTACGTCATGGGCTTTGTGGATGCCGCTAGTCGCTGCGAGATCGGCTTCAATGCGTCCGTAGAGAATGGCAATCCAGCGCATGGGCAGGCGCATCGCTTGTGGGGTACTCAAGAGAACGTTAGGCTCTACTTCCAAGTTTTCGATGTCGATGTCAGGCTGATAAAAGCGGTTGAACAGTACCAGCGCATCTGCTCCTGCTTCAGTTAGCTGCTTCGCCATATTCGCCATGTTGCTGAAGTAGGGACTCAGTTTGATGGCAACGGGAATATTCACTGCTGATTTGACAGCACGCAGGATATCGATGTAAGTCTGCTCTATCTGGGCACCCGTCGTATTTAGATCGGTGGGAACGAAATAGACGTTCAATTCCAGTGCATCTGCCCCCGCCTGTTCGATTTGCTTGGCGTAATCCGTCCAGCCACCCAAAGTCGAACCATTGAGACTGGCGATTATGGGAATGTTTACCATCTCTTTCGCCTTGCGAATATGATTGAGATACTCCTCAGTTCCGACATGAAAGATTTCCGGTTCTGGGAAATAGGTGAGCGCTTCCGCAAAGCTATGAGTGCCATATTCGAGATGGTGATGTAACTCCAACCGTTCTTGTACGATCTGCTCCTCAAATAGCGAATGCAAAACAACTGCTGCTGCTCCCGCATCTTCCATTCGCTTGATGTTGTCGATATCTTCGGTTAACGGGGCTGCCGCGCCAACGACGAGGGGCGATCGCAGCGTTAATCCCATGTAAGTCGTGGTTAAATCCATTGTCTTTCTCCTCAACTGCCTTCGATTGACCTGATTTAGGAATAACAGGGTAGTGCGGGCAAGATGCCCACGCGAGCGGGACGCTCGCACTACCAATAACTGCCAACTAGCTAGGCTTTCCCGCTTAACGTTGGCGTGTCTTCGTCCGTTTCTTGGCCGTGACCGTTATGGTTATGTCCGTTCTTGCCATTAGGAAACTCTGCCTTTTTCTCCTGAGAAACTTCTAACGGACGGGCGGCGAGATATTCGTACATCCGCCAGCGAGCGTCTACGTCTTCTTGGGCTTCCTTGAGCAATCGCTTGGCATCTTCTGGCTTGCTCTTGGCAAGCATCTTGAAGCGGTTTTCTTTATACATGGACGGTTCTACTGACAGCTTGGGCGATCGCATATCTAATTGCAGTGGATTCTTGCCTTCTTTCTTCAGGTCGGGATTGTAACGGTACAGCAACCAGCGACCGCTTTCGACGATGGATTTCTGATGGTTCATCGCCGTTGCCATGTCGATCCCGTGGGCGATACAGTGCGAGTAGGCAATGATTAGCGATGGCCCGTCATAGGCTTCTGCCTCTAGGAATGCCCGCAAGGTATGCTCGTCTTTTGCTCCCATTGCAACGCTGGCGACGTAGACATTCCCGTAGGTCATAGCAATCAAACCCAGATCTTTCTTCGGTGCAGGTTTTCCGCCGGCCGCAAACTTGGCAACGGCTCCGCGCGGGGTTGCTTTAGAAGATTGACCGCCCGTGTTTGAGTAGACCTCGGTATCCATGACCAACAGGTTCACGTTGCGACCGCTCGCAATGACGTGATCGAGACCGCCGAAGCCAATATCGTAGGCCCAGCCGTCGCCGCCAACGATCCAGACGCTCTTCTTCACCAGATAGTCGGCAACCGATTTTAGATTTTGGATTTTGGATTTTAGATTGGGATCTAGTTCACAGGCAAGTAACTCATCTAACTTCTGTTTGAGCAGGGTAACTCGATCGCGTTGTTCCCAAATATCCGCTTCGGTTTTCTGGTCAGCGTTGAGA
This sequence comes from uncultured Pleurocapsa sp., assembly GCA_964441015.1. GTDB lineage: Bacteria > Cyanobacteriota > Cyanobacteriia > Cyanobacteriales > Microcystaceae > Hydrococcus. The sequence goes on along the minus strand of CAYTUO010000225.1, from coordinate 5,522 downwards.
ATTTCTGAAACGAGATTGTCGCCGATTTGACCGCTCAATTGCTGTAACAGTTCGCTAGCAAATTGGGCTTGCTTGTCGATGGAGAGGCGGAAACCCAAGCCAAATTCAGCGTTGTCTTCAAAAAGACTGTTCGACCAAGCAGGGCCGCGACCTTCGGTATTGGTCGTCCAAGGCGTAGTAGGCAAGTTGCCGCCGTAGATGGAGGAGCAACCCGTGGCGTTGGCAACGATCGCGCGATCGCCAAATAACTGCGAAACCAATTTCAGATAAGGCGTTTCCCCACAACCCGCACAAGCACCGGAAAACTCGAATAAGGGTTCTTGCAACTGTTGTTGGCGAATTTGATTCAGTTTCAGATGACGGCGATCCGGATTGGGCAAGCTGAGGAAGAAATCCCAGTTTTCTTGCTCTTTTTCTCGCAAGGGTAGCTGCGGTTCCATATTAATCGCTTTGCGCGACGGCATGGATTTGTTCTTGGCAGGGCAAACATCTACGCAGATCCCGCAACCGGTGCAGTCTTCGGGCGCGACTTGGATAGTAAATTTCTCTCCTGCAAAGTCTTTATCTTTGGTATTAGTGGACTTAAATGTCTCTGGTGCCTTATTTAGTGCTGCCGGATCGTAAGTCTTGGCTCGAATGACGGCATGGGGACAGACCATGACGCACTTACCGCACTGGACGCAGACATCGGGGTCCCATACGGGGATAAATTCGGCGATATTGCGTTTTTCCCATTTGGACGTACCCGTGGGATAGGTGCCGTCGCAGGGTAAAGCGCTCACAGGAAGCTCGTCGCCTTGCCGCGCTACCATCATGCCGAGAACGTCGTGTACGAAGGTGGGAGCCACATCGGGAATGGGTGATCGCACGTGAATCGGACTACTGGGTTCGCTAGGCACTTGCACTTCATAGAGATGGGCAAGGGTGTTATCTACCGCTTGCAGGTTCATCCGAACGATTTCATCGCCTTTCTTGCCGTAGGTTTTCTCAATGGCTTTCTTGATTTGAGCGATCGCGTCTTCTCTGGGCAATACGCCAGCAAGAGCAAAGAAACACACCTGCATCACTGTGTTAATCCGTCCGCCCATACCGCTATCGCGAGCAACTTTGTTGGCGTTGATGACGTAGAATTTCAATCCTTTGCGGATAATTTGCTCCTGTACTTCGATTGGCAGGCGTTCCCAGACTTCATCGACCCCGTAAGGACTGTTGAGCAGGAAGGTTGCGCCAGGAGCAGCCGATTTGAGAACATCGAGTTTTTCGATAAAATTCCACTGATGGCAGCCAATGAAGTTAGCTTTTTCGATTAAGTAGGTCGAGCGAATGGGTTGCGGGCCGAAGCGCAAGTGAGAGACGGTAACCGCACCAGATTTCTTGGAGTCGTAGACAAAATAACCTTGGGCGTAGTTGTCGGTTTCTTCCCCGATGATCTTGATCGAGTTTTTGTTGGCTCCCACCGTACCGTCCGCACCCAACCCATAGAACATTGCCCGCACGGCGCGATCGGGTTCGGTTGAGAAACTAGGATCGTAGGGAAGGGAAGTATAGCTCAGATCGTCGTTGATGCCGACGGTGAAATGATTCTTGGGTTTCTCTTGGGCGAGGTTATCGAAAACTCCCTTAATCATTGCCGGGTTGAATTCCTTGGAAGATAGACCGTAACGACCGCCAACAACTGATTTTAGATTTTGGGTTTTGGATTTTAGATTGCGATCGCTGCCAAAGAGAGTTTCTTGGATAGCGGTTACAACATCTAAATACAGAGGCTCTCCTGCCGCTCCAGGTTCTTTAGTTCGGTCTAAAACAGCGATACTTTTAGTAGTAGCAGGTAAAGCTGCAATCATCCGCGTTGCGTCGAAGGGACGATACAAGCGAACTTTCAAAACCCCAACTTTCTCGCCACCTGCGTTGAGATAATCGACGGTTTCGTGTACTGCTTCGCAACCGGAACCCATGAGAATAATGACGCGCTCTGCTGCTGGGTCGCCGTGATATTCGTAGAGGTAGTACTGTCGCCCCGTTAGCTTGGCAAATTCGTCCATCGCTTCTTGTACGATGTCGGGACAAGCTTGATAGAAGGGATTGACCGTTTCCCGCGCCTGGAAGTAGACATCGGGGTTTTGGGCTGTGCCGCGCAAGACAGGGCGATCAGGTGTCATGGCGCGATCGCGATGTTCTAAAATCTTCTCGTCGTCGATCAGTGTCTTCAGGTCGTCATCCTCTAGCAGTTCGATTTTCTGGACTTCGTGAGAGGTGCGAAAGCCATCGAAAAAGTGGATGAAGGGCACCCGCGATTTCAGGGTGGCTGCTTGAGCAATCAATGCAAAGTCGTGTGCCTCCTGTACCGACGCGGAACCCAATAAAGCAAAACCCGTGGCGCGAACCGACATGACATCGCTGTGGTCGCCGAAAATAGACAGGCCTTGAGCGGCTAGAGAACGGGCAGCAACGTGAATGACAGCACTGGTAAGCTCTCCCGCGATCTTATACATATTCGGGATCATCAATAACAATCCCTGAGACGCGGTAAAGGTGGTAGTTAGGGAACCCGTTTGCAACGCACCGTGTACGGCTCCCGCCGCTCCCGCCTCACTTTGCATTTCTGCAATGCTGGGCACGGTTCCCCAGAGGTTAGGAAGTCCTTGAGCCGACCAAGCATCTGCCCATTCACCCATTGGAGAAGCAGGGGTGATCGGATAAATCGCAATGACTTCGTTCAGTTTATAGGCTACCTTGGCAACCGCTTCGTTTGCATCTAAGGTAGCAAATGTTCTCCTGGTTATCATGTCTAAACCTTGTGAGTGTTTTTAAACATCGATAAAGCTTTGAAAGCCTTTTTTTTGAACAGATGAGCAATGAAGATGGCTTAGGAAAATTTCTGCATAATTCCTCTTTTAACAACTTCTTTATTGTTTTTCTAGAGCCAATAATTACCGTTCAATTTGTAGTGTTTGTTACTTCTAACTTTGAGGAACTTTTGTTAGTAGATTATTCTTTACTCTCTACTTCTATGATCTAATAGAAATCCAATATCTTTAGGGATTCTTATTATTTTTTAATTTCTGACAAGTCTGTCTTAACCAGTGCGATCGCGATTAACTCAGCTTACAATTAGCAATTCCAAATTCACAAGTTATTCTACGGATGAGTTATTGGATAAAATCATGAATTATTAAAAAAAGTGATTGAGGCGATCGCGATGTCGAGGAATAAAATAACCCAATTACTAATTACTGACAACTGATACTAGCTAGCGCGATCGCCCTTCTCAAGTCAGCTAAATTAGAGAAAGTAGAGCAACCCTATTGAAGTACTTTTGTATGAGAGCCTCCCCATCGTCAACTACCGATCATCTCCCCACACTATATGAACAGGACTATTATCTCTGGTTGGAAACAACGGCGAAACTCATTCGAGAAGGACAACTGTCTGCGCTTGATACCGTTAATTTGCTAGAAGAAATTGAAGATATGGGCAGGAGCGAGAAACGGGCAGTTTACAGCAACCTTAAGATTCTATTGATGCATCTCCTCAAGTATAGGTATCAGCCAGAAAAACGTTCAAACAGTTGGCGAGCAACCATTGTTGAGCATCAACAAAGACTTAAAAAAGCTTTCAAGGAAAGTCCCAGCTTGCAACCGTATTTTACTGAAATATTTAATGACTGCTACCAGGATGCGAGAGAATTAGCTGCTGCTGAAACAGGACTAGCAATTCAGGAGTTTCCCGTTACAATTCCCTTCAATCCCGAAGAAGTCCTCAATTCTAACTACCTCTAAACCGTCGCATTCTAAAGCCGAACAGACCAACTCCAATTAATCCCAGTACAGCCGCAGGTTCAGGAACAGACTCTGCACTAATCCTTTCTATGCTGACAAGCTCAGTTGTAAATCCAGGCTCTAAATTTTCGTCAAGCTCCTCCTCAACGAAAATTAAGCCAATTCCCGGAGCATAGTTCTTAAACTCTAGTACATCGGGTGCAAGTTCCGTAGTCTCCAAAGTTTTTAAAACGCTGTCAAAGTCACCAAAATCAATTGAGATGGATTCGCTGACACTAAATACTTTTGCTTGATCCAACGCTCCATCGTTTGGCGCAGATTCTTGATAGTAGTTGTCGCCCACTTGGGGATTGGCTTCCATAATGTAACCGGCCAATGCTGCATTCACGCCAGCTTTCCAGGAGCCATCGTTGTTGGTACCAATTAGGTTCCCCTCGTCGTCATACTCAAAATTAGTTACAAACTCACCCAGATACCAAACGTTGCCATCTGCGTCCTGAGCGAACCAGTCGAAGGTATCCTCAACCAGGACATCATTAACGTAGGCAGTATCTCTAACCACTCTAGTCGTGACACCAAGGATATTTTTGGTCTCGAAGGTAACCAAGAACTCGTTTCTTTCAAGTTCGATCTCCCCAGTATTTTCATCAACTTTTTCACCCTCGTAGACGAAGCGAGTACCGGGTATCAAGGGAAAAAAGGGGTTATCACTAATCGAGGAATCTGAATCAAAGGTAGCAGCACTGAAATCTGGAAGGAATGGATTGAATTGCAATGTGGCAGCTTGAGCATCTGAGGCTACAAGTAGTCCAGTGCCTAGCGCCATACCCATCAAACTGTATAAAACTCTTCGCATATCAATCTCCTACTTTAGAGATGTAATCCCAATTTCCTAAGATCATGCAACAAAAACGAAAATTTTAGATCTTAGTTACCTATCGATGTCTTAGCCTTCTACTTCATCGTTACTATCTGTTGCCTGCATTTTTCGCAGAATTGCTGCTTGGATTTTGACATCAAAGTCAGGGTCATCTACAGTGGTGATAAGATTACGCGGACGATCGCTGAGTCGAGCCAGATATGCTTGAAGAGCTATCTTGTCCTCGCGATGTCGGAGAAAGTATCGTCTTAACTCTTCATCAGACATAGCAGCATAGTTAACCTGACTCATTAGAACACCTCTCCATTCGGCGTAATCTGGAATTCAAGAGCTTCAGTATTTCCAGCTAAAACATACAAGTTGCTTGTTCGGTCATCAAGGCAGACAAGATGTATGGGCTGAAGCATAATGTAAGTTAGCCAATAGCTAAGACGATATAAACCTCTCAGTTGGGCATCAGTGGGCATTTAAGGCACTCACTCCACACACTGCTTATTCTAGCTTGTAGAGGAGATTGATCGAATCATAAGTTTGTTTGAAGCCTTCGGAGACCAATTATGATGAATGAGAAACCAAAAGGTGAGGAATGATGGCTGAGTTGCCAACGGCTGTAACCTTTATTGAAGCTTGTAACAAACTGCTGCCCATGATTGCTAAACTAATGGGTTTAGGATAACTGCAACCCTGGCAGAACAACGATCGCGATCGACAAATCTAAGTAATGACTTGATATAGTGTCAGCAGAAACAGTACTGGATGTACGGATCGTGCTTTAAAGTAAAGAAAGTAGGAAGCAGTTTCCTACTCCCTACTCTCAGTTACCTATTGGGGTTAGTACGATTAGCCAACGCCTTCGGTTTTAG
>CAYTUO010000224.1:0-7403 GCA_964441015.1 uncultured Pleurocapsa sp. | reverse complement strand
GTAATTCGTAATTCGTAATTCGTAATTCGTAATTCGTAATTCGTAATTCGTAATTGAGAGATGCCCCTCTGCTCCTGAACTCCTGAACTCCTAAACTCCTGAACTCCTGACACTGATAACTGATAACTGATTCCCCTGCTCTCTCGTCTCCTTTATTTTACTCTTCTTTCAGTAACCAAAATCCTGCGAAAGATTCTGAGTCTGGACTTGATTGAATAGCTAGAAAATGGACTTGCTGGGCTTTCTTTTTAGTTTCCTCAAATTCTTTGGCTTCTGCAAGCGTTTGGCGATCGGTTACATTTGCCAGAATCCAACTGTCGCTGACCCCGGTTTCCAGACGGACGATGGGTCGAGAACCGTCTTCAAACTTGAGGAAAGCCATCTCTAACCCCGACATCCAACCTGCTAAAGGGAGTGCCCTAGAAGAGAAAATCATAAAACCGGGAATCTTCTTTTCGGGAGTCACGCCAGCGATCGCGAGGGGAAACGCTTCTCCAAAAGCAATATCCCACTCGTTCATTTCCTCAAACGCCGAAGCTTCTAGGCTAACGAATGCCCATTTATCACCGCGATCGCCCCTGACGGCATCAGGTAAGGGAATAGCATTTAAGAGAGGATACTGTACGGAAGCTGACTGAGCGGCAGTCTCATATCCAGGCTGATTGGGGTAAAATTCAGCCATGCGCTCTTCTATCCACTGATTGAGGGCATAGGTGCGGCGGCTAGGAGCAGCAGGAATCCCCAAATCCTCGCACGCCTTGGTAATCATATTGTTCATCTGGCGGCGGAAGAAACGTATTTTTTTTGGGGCTTCTGGGACTTCAGAGAGCGCTTTTTCGATCGCTTCTCGCAACCAAAGGGAATTAACGGTTTTATTGGCGCAAAATTGCGAGTATTTAAACCAAGAATCAGGTGAGCGATCGCTCCCTATAGGAGTCTCGCAAATTAAAACTTCCCAAAGTTTCTTTCCCTGTTCGTCTAAAATCGGACGCGAATAAAAATCTAGTTCCCAAATTGTTGTCATTTGTATTTAATTAGTTATTAGTCATTGAAGGCAGTTATCAGTTATCAGTTATCAGTTATCAGTTATCAGTTATCAGTGTTAGTAGTTCAGGAGTTCAGAAGTGTAGGTTAGGCTTTGCCTAACAACGGAGTTCAGTAGTAAATATTCTCCTTGTCTGTCGATGAAAGGATTTTAGATTTTGGATTGATTCATTCACTGATAACTGATTACTGATTACTGATTACTGATGAGTCACTCTTCACCAATCACCAATCACCAGTCACTAATCACCAATCCCTATCCAACCACGTCTCGCACTCGATAGATCGGTCGTTTTTGAGATTCATGGTAAGTTCGCATCACTAATTCTGCTAGCAGGCCAAAGCTAAATAATTGTACCCCTGTCAAAAAGAGCAGAACGGCTAAAATGAGTAGGGGTCTATTGCCGATACTTTGACCCAGACCGAGTTTTAGGAAAGTTAGATAGGCTCCCAAAATTAAGCCCAAAAGCATAGAAATCAGGCCAAATAGTCCAAATCCGTGCATCGGTTTGGTGAGAAACTTTTTGATGAAATAGATGGTCAACAAATCCATTAAAACTCGAAAGGTGCGTCCGAGACCATATTTACTTTTTCCATAACGGCGAGCATGGTGACGGACTGGCAATTCTGTAATTTTGGCTCCTTCTATATAGGCTAATGCCGGGAGAAAGCGATGTAACTCTCCGTAAAGATTCATATCAGCGACTAATTCTGCCCGATAAGCTTTCAGGGAACACCCATAATCGTGCAATTTCACCTCGGTCACTTTGCCGATTAACCAGTTGGCAATTTTAGAAGGTAGCAGTCGCGTGACGGCATCATCCTGTCTCTGCTTGCGCCAACCACTGACAAGATCGTAACCTTCATCTAATTTAGCGATAAGTTGGGGAATATCAGCCGGATCGTTCTGCAAATCTCCATCCAGGGTAACAATAACTCGACCTTTAGCATATTGAAATCCAGCGGCCATCGCTGGTGTTTGTCCATAATTTCGTCGTAAGATGACTGCTCTGAGATCGCTACGTTCTTTGGCTAACTGACGCAGTTTCTCTGTCGAACCATCAACCGAACCATCATCGACACAAATAATTTCATAACTAAACTGGCTTTGTTCTAGAATAGTCGCGATCGCATCGATTAAGTGAGATAAGCTTTCTACTTCGTTATAGATGGGAACGACTACTGATACTTCAGGAAAAGCAGAGGCGATCTCGGAAGGGCTAAGGGTATTTGACGATAATGAATCACTCATCCTCTTAAGAGTCTGTTTATCGATAGTTTCGTACTAACGGGACTCAGAATTGCTTTGATGCTTTTGTTTATCGAAGCCATAGCATTCTCGAATTAAGTATAGCGGTCGTTGCTTCACCTCATCATAGACGCGACCGAGATATTCTCCGATAAAGCCTAAACTGACCATTTGGACTCCGCCAAGAAATAGCACGGCTACCATTAATGAGGCATATCCTGGGACATCTATTCCAAAAATCAGAGTCCGAATCACTAAAAAACTGGCATAAACAAAGGAAATTAGCGAAATAATCAGACCAATGTAGCTCCAGATCTTGAGCGGAAGAAAGCTAAATGAGGTAATCCCTTCGAGGGCGAAGTTCCAGAGTTTCCAATAATTCCATTTCGTCGTGCCTTGATAGCGGGGAGCGCGATCGTATTCTATAGAAGTTTGTTTAAATCCCACCCAAGCAAACAATCCTTTCATAAAACGCCGTCTCTCTGGCAGACGTTTGAGCGCTTCTACCACCCGTCGATCAAGCAAGCGAAAATCACCAGTATCTTTGGGAATAGGAATGGGACTCATCTGACTGATAACTCGATAAAAAGCGGTGGCTGTCATGCGTTTGAGCCAACTTTCTCCTTGACGGGAACGGCGGACGGCATAAACGACATCATAACCTTCGCGCCATTTCAGCAAAAGTTGGTCGATTAATTCTGGCGGATCTTGGAGATCTGCATCGATGGGGACTACGGCTTGACCTGAAGCATAATCGATTCCTGCCGAGAGTGCAATTTCTTTGCCAAAATTGCGGGAAAAATTAACGACTTTAATAACGGGGTTGCGGCGATGATATTCGATTAAATATTTCAGGGTTTCGTCAGTACTACCGTCATTGACGCAGATAATTTCGTACTCCAAGTTAAGGCGATCGAGTACGAATATTATTCGCTCGAACAAGCGATCGAGGTTAGGTTCTTCGTTATAGCAAGGAACCACCACGGAGAGTTCTACATCTTCTGAAAACCTAGTAAAAGACATTGTCGATCTCTAATTTATTCGATAGACATAAGCTACTGGAGTTTCCAAAAATAAACTGGATTTTTGCTCAAAAGCTTGAGTTTTATAGATAGTAAAAACTGGAGCAAGATTATCTCCCGATGGATCGAATTGGAAAGCAACTTTTGGATAAATATGATAGTTTCCCGATTGACAAACACTTACCAAGTTTAACTTTCTCTTAGTAATATACTTATCTAAATATTTATAGGGGTGATATTTTTCTCTCCAACCTTTATACCTTGGATCGCAAATGGTTGATTTTTCAGGCAATTGACTAATTAATTGAATCATATCGTCAGTTGAAATCATTTTTAAGAAACCATATTTTGTTGACGAATATTGAGAGTTGTGAATCAGATTTGAAAAGCAGGAAAATCCTATCAATATTGCCAAAGAAAAGGCTAATATTTTGTCTTTTCTATCAGAGATATTAAAAGATGCTAAGGTTAGAATTGTAAAAATTATAGGAGCAAATAAAATAACGTTTTTATAAAATGTTAAGTAGGGGCCGCTATAATTTGAGGCAGCATACAAATAAATCGACCAAGTAAATAGTAAAAATAGAAAAATAGTTTTATTTCCTCTAAATTTGATTAGACAAATAATTAAAACAAATGCTAGAAAAATAAAAGATATAAAAGTATGAAATGACGAGCCTCCTATAAAGTAGGCTTGTCGTCCTAACTCTAAGTAATTAAAAACTCCTCTGCCTAATTTTTCCCAAAGAGAATAATCAGATGCTTCTTGACCTGAGTTAATAACCGTTAAAAAAATTCTTTTGCTATTCAAAAAATTACGGCTAATTTCTCCTCTCCAATAGGGTAATAAAGCTATAATTGCGGCCAGCATCGAAAATACAGGGTATAAAATTTTTTTTAAATTTCTAAGATTTTTGTAGATATAAAAGATACAACTTGCCACAAAAACTACTGGCATGACAAATAGAGTTGTAGAGTGCAAGCTAACTAAAATAGCTAGAACAACGCCATAAGTACACCAAGATAATAATTGAAGAGAATTAGATCTTTTTGCTTCTAGTTGATACTTATAAAGCAAGGTAAAACACATTAAAAAAAATGGAATTGGACTGGGATTCCACTGAAAAGTACTGAGAAAGATATCAACGAAAAGTAAACTATACCAAAATCCAGCAAGACTTGATAGAAAAAGACGCTTTGAAGGCTCGGTTTTGTCTAAGAGTTGATAGACTAAATAGATAAAAAGAGGAATTGATAAAAAAGAAAATAAAGCATTAGGCAAAGCTTGAAAAATTGGATTTGCTCCCAAGATAGTAAAAGGAAAAACTAAGTAATAGTAAAGAGGAGGCAAATAGTATCCTTCTCCTTTAGAAGACTCAGGGCCAAGGATCGGCCAATCTCCTTGCCACATATTCATGTATACAAAAGCGTCCCTAACTTGATCGGGAGAACCTCCTATGTCAAAGGTGGTGTAAGTAAAAACGCTAACCAATCGACTGAAAAAACCAAATCCTAAAGCAGCTATGATTAAAATGTAAGCTGGCCAGTTTATCTTGTTTTTTTTAAGATTTGCGTTTGTTTCTTTAACTAGAACAGTTACTTGATTCATTTTTTCTCTTCACCTCTAATTAAAAAAGCATAAACATTGCGACTCAACTGGGAGATATAGGGGAGATCGAATCCTATCGCTAGCGGATATAATAGTGGCAGAGACAGACAGATTTTTCTAAAGGCTGAAAATCCCCTTCGTATTGAATCATCGGGTAACACAATATTCAGTTCTTGTTGAAATTCTTCAAGAGAAATGTCTGAATAATTTTCAGATAATTGTTGCCATCGGTTTTTTACATCGCTAAAAGTAAGACGATTAAAGCAGTCGAGATAGCAGAAGCTTGTCATTAAGCGTAAGTGGTTTAGATTTTGAGAATCATAGATAACTTCTATTGTTTTTTTAGAAATAGCAGCGTTTTTACGGGAGGAAATCGACTTGGCGATCGCAGCCCAAGGAATAAACACTGAATAGCTAGGAAAATATTTAAGAAAAGGGGCTTTTTGAGCAATATAAATTCCTGTATGGAAAGATATTCCCATCGGAATATACAACCAAACTAATTTAGGAAATATTAACACCAAAAAGAAAGTTATTTCAAATAAAATTGCTGCCCAAGAAGACAAGATAGCCAAAGTATGTTGTTTAGCAAACCAGATCCCAAAACTTCTGTCCCAAATCAGTCCATCTTGCCACAAATAATATTGAAGCGTGTATCCATTCATCCAATCTAGTCCGCTTTTAAAAAGTTTGCTCAATCCTGAATCTAGATAGATAATGGCGAAGATCCACTGAATTAGTAAAAGCGGCCACCTCGCAAAAGGGCTATTTTCCTCTTTAAGATCGAAACTTTTAAATTCTTCTCGCTCAATATTGGATTTGATTCGACGGCGCAAATCGTCAATTGATAAAACGCTTCCCGATGGACTGAGTGCAATGACTAATAAAGATATCATCACCAAAGCTTCTGAGTGATGAAAATCTCTGAAGGAATAGAGATAAGCTTGAATAAAAATATTGCCAATTGCAAAAATAATTAGACTAAAATTGGTTAGGAGTCCAAACAGTCCCAAAATTCCAGCAGCGATCGTTAATCCAAAAACACTTCCTGTAAATAGTAAAGGTGGACGATAATCTGCACCAAATGGCAAAAGGAACAATTGTAAAACAGGTAAAGGTTCGTAAAGGAAATTGGGTAAATTAGAATATTCAACTAAATGTCCCCAGAAATTATTAGTAACAAAACGAATTAGTTGAAACCCGACTATCAAAATACGGCAAACTGCTAGATCGAAAAAAGGTGCAGGATTGAACCAATAGCCACTCCACAAGGAAAAAGGAATTTTTAGGAATTTCTGTAGTTTCACTATTTTTTCTCCCCCAGGTCTTCTAGTTTGACATCGGTTACTACTTTGGTTTTGCCTGGACTCACTCCTTCTTTTGTGAGAATTAAGGGATGATTTTCTAAACGGACTCCAATCAATTTTTTGTTATTTCTGCTTTCGTAAAGCTCAATAAAATTTTTAATATCTTTGCGGTCATTCTTTCGCAATGCTTCCTTAAATCCATACATAAAAATCCAGTAATTGATACCTAAATCTTCTGGTTGAATGCGGACTTCTGTCGAATCTGGCAAAATCCCGAAAATCACATATTGTTTAATATCATCCCCTAAATAGTTGGGATAACTATACATGGGGTAATCTATAAAGGGCCAAAAAGATGGTTTTTCAGGTGTTTCAAGTAGCTTATGAAGTGCTTGCAATCTTCTAAATTTGGGCCAAAATTCTCTCAGATGTTTAGCTGTATATAGCTGAAGACCAAGAACCCCTAAAATCACTAGAGAGGCAAGTAAGACAGCCCATTGTTGAGGAATCTTTTCAGTTCTGTTTTCCATGCTTTCTCTGCTTAACTTCATTTAATTGAAACTATCTATAGTAATTAATTGGGAGCAACAGCTAACCGTTACTTTTTAGAATTTACTACTTCCCAAAGCCGGGGATTTTTCTCTGAGAGATCGTAAACAGGTTTGACTGAATAATGCTGCGCGTTTTCTAACCAGTCTTTTAACTCTTGATGGGGTCGATATAAAAATACATCGCTGAACCCGTCAGGAATTTTTTGGGGAACTTTAGGTTGAATCACGAATAAAATTCCTACTTTCTTATCTAAAGGACGACAGACAGGCATCACTCGACCAACAGCCCCTCCTTTACCCCACAGAACATCAGAAGGAACGGAGTACAATACGAGTGGACGATCGCTGTTGTTAATGATCTTGGCGATCGGAGTAACGTGATAGTTTTCTCCTTTACTCCACCAGCTATCTGCCCCAGAAGCGACGACGCTAGAGAAAACCCCAAGGGAGATGAGGGTTACTAAAATAATTTGCCAGAGTTTTTGTTGCCAAACTTTAAGAGAATTATCAGTAATTTTAGTAGCCAGTAAGTAAGCGACTGCTAGCTGAATTCCTAGCAAGCAGGGGATTGCGTACCGAGTCACAGTAGATCGCTGTCCTCCCTTGAGGATGTCTGGTACG
>CAYTUO010000223.1:0-7427 GCA_964441015.1 uncultured Pleurocapsa sp. | reverse complement strand
GTCCGTCTCAGAAAACCCCCGTCGCCAATTTCTATCTGGCAGGAAGTTACACGATGCAGGAATTTCTCGGAAGTATGGAAGGGGCTGTCTTATCTGGTAAACTGGCTGCGATCGCGATCGCGCGAGATTATTCGCCAAAAGCGCTTTCTTCTCCTTCAGAGGCAAAGGAAAAAGCCTCACTGGTTAGGAGTTAAGCAGACGGCTGTTTCATTTGTTGAATTGTTGATTTTCAGATTGCTAATCGAATGAGACAATTCTAAATGTCTAATGGCTGAGAATTGCTCGAAAATAATTCCTGGCTATTGAAGTAGACAATGGTTCTGAGAAGCGATGAATGTTGCAATTGCCTAAACCCTCTAAACCCAAAAAACCGCTTGTCTCCCTCTCGGAGTCTTACGAATACTGCCGTCAAATCACGGCGGAATATGCCAAGACGTTCTATCTTGGTTCTCTGTTGCTGTCAAAGGAAAAACGCAAAGCTATTTGGGCTATTTATGCGTGGTGTCGTCGTACTGATGAATTAGTAGATGGCGTTAAGTCAGAGTATACGACTCCAGAAACTTTAGCCCAGTGGGAACAACAACTTGAGTTATTGTTTTCAGGAAATCCTGTGGACGATCTCGATGTCGCTTTAGCTGACACGGTTGAACATTTCGCGATCGAGATTCAACCCTTTCGAGACATGATTGCGGGACAAAGGATGGACTTATATCGCAATCGCTATGAAACTTTTGAAGAACTCAAGCTTTACTGTTATAGAGTCGCAGGAACAGTCGGACTAATCACGAATCCGATCTGGGGGATAGATAATAACTATAGTACTGTCCCTTGGGCAAGGCAAGAAAATGTCTACGAGCCGAGAGAAGAAGCGATTTCTCTGGGAATAGCCATGCAACTGACCAATATTCTTCGAGATGTCGGAGAAGATGCTCAAAGAAAACGGATTTATCTTCCTTTAGAAGATTTAAGGGCTTTTAATTACACAGAAGACGATTTATTTAAAGGAGTCATTGACGATCGCTGGCGTGCTTTGATGCGCTTTCAAATTCAACGGGCAAGACAATATTATCATCAAGCAGAAACAGGCATTCGCTACTTAGATTCTCGTTTACCCGTCTGGGCAGCTTTGATGCTTTATCAAGGCATTCTAGACGCGATCGAACGCAATCAGTACGATGTTTTCAGCAAAAGGGCCTTCGTTCCAAAAACGGAGAAAATCCTCTCTTTACCTATTGCTTGGTTGAGGGCGCAAGCACTTTAGTTAGTGATTGGTGATTGGTGATTGGTGATTGGTGACTGGATCAATCCTTTCATCCAAAATCTAAAATCCAAAATTCCCGTATTTAACCGTAATAGGGCGGTTCGTTCCCGCGCTTCCATTTAATGTTACAGCCAATACTGGGTTTTTGGGCGGGATCGACTTGTTGGCCGGCTAGGATCGCATCGATCGCAGCGCGTAAATCTTTACCGGTTACAGGTAAATTGTTGCTAGGGCGACTATCATCTAATTGACCTCTGTAGGCTAGATGGCGATCGCGATCAAAGAGGAAAAAGTCTGGCGTACAAGCAGCCGTGTAAGCTTTAGCCGTCTCTTGGTTTTCGTCGTAGCACAAAGGAAAGATAAAGTCAAGTTCTTGTGCCATCTTTTTGAGATTTTCGGGAGAATCATCGGGATAATTGGCAACATCATTAGCACTGATGGCCACAAGGCCAAGTTTCTGATCGGCGTAGTCTTTGCCAAGTTTGGCTAATTCATGCTTGACGTGCTTGACAAAGGGACAATGCTGGCAAATGAACATAACCAACAGCGCTTCTCGATCAGCAAATGCTTCTAGAGAAATCGTTTTGCCAGAAATAACGTCCGGTAAGTGAAAATCGGGTGCTTTTGTCCCTAGAGATAACATGGTTGACTGAGTTAAAGCCATTGATGAGACTCCCTAATGCACTCTGCTGCCATCTATCTTCCTCTACTCTTGTCAAAAAAACTATAGGTAATTTTTCTTTAATTTAGTTCTGATGTACTATAATCTTGACAGAAATTACTTTTCAGATCGATTATGAGAAAACTGCTAACTGTAGTTCCTGCCGTTTCCTTAGAATCTCAGAACTTTGTTGAGTCCGATCCAAAACAAAGAATTAAAACGAGTTTAAAACAGTTAGCGGCACAAGCAGAAAGGATTAATCTGTTATCTGCCGAATTAGAAAGATCGATTTGGGAATTTCAGGCGATCGCCACTCAAGTTAACGAAGACAGTCGCTTTGTTAGGGTTAAACAACGCCAGGAAAAACGATTTCAAATTTGTGAATATCGTTCGGTTTATCTACCAATTATTCGACAAAAATCTGGCAGTCGTTTTCTCATTACATCGCGTTATTTGGCGTTATCTCAACCTAGACGAAAAATCCCTGCTTGGATGCAAAGTTTGCGACGGTGGTTGGGCATTAAGGCAACAGAAAAGCATCCAGATCTAAATAAGATTGAAACCTTATAAAGCTTTTTGCACTGTGTGATCGCAGTCTTCTATGACTTTAGTAAGTTCACTGGGATAATGAATTAAATAATCGGGTTGATAGGCCGACAAAATTGAGGGGGAATTAAATCCCCAACCCACGGCGATCGCTTTGACGCGACTTTTCTTAGCCGCAGTGATATCTCTCGTTTCGTCGCCCACGTAAATCACTTCATCAGGCAGCCAATTATATTGATTGATAATTTGATTTAGTATTTTATCTTTTCCAAACAAAGAAGCCCCTGAGTAAATAAAATCAAAGAGCAAATGTAAGTTATTTTTTTCTAAAAAAGTAATTACATTATCTTTTTGATTAGAAGTCACAATTACCAGTTGATAGCCTTGCCTTTTTAATTGAATGAGGGCGATTTCAATTCCTGTAACTGACTTGAGTTCTCTAATTTTTTTCCCTAATTCTGTTTTTACTCTTTTTAAAAGGAAAGGAATTTTGATGAGGGAAATTTGCGATCGCTTGACAATCTCTCTTGAACTTAGAGTTTTGAGAAACTCAAGCTCTTCTCTATCTAGAGGTTTATAACCAAATTCTCCTGACAAGCGATTGGTAATTTCTAGGAGTGCATCATGAGTATCTGCAATAGTCCCATCAAAATCAAAAATAATTACTTTAATTGTCATGATTATCTTAAAAGTAGCCACTAAAGAGCAGAAAAAATTAAAGTCCCTTAGAGATAAGACAGAAAGAATAACTTAGAGGGCTTGTGAGCGAATCGACGTTAATCTGAGATTTTGTAAAATTTCTTTATTTATCTAAATTAGCACGAGCATTTCGTCGCCACATTGCCGGTTTAATTCTTCGTAACGCTGAGGCAGGAAAGTTGTGATCGCATTCTTCAGGGGTCATCTGCGCTAATTCGCTTAATTTCGGGGCAATATTCCCAGGATAAGGCTGAAAGTCAGCAACATCCGTCTCTTTAGCAAAACGCTGATTCCAAGGACAAACATCTTGACAAATATCGCATCCCGCAACCCAACCCGATAAATAGGGAGTAATGGACTCCGGTAATCTTTCAGCACGATTCTCAATGGTGTGATAAGCAATACAGCGATTGGCATCTACAACAAAAGGACGAGTAATCGCACCTGTCGGACACGCTTCAAGACAGCGCCTACAAGTTCCACAGTGTTCTGTATGGGGAGGATCTGGCGTTAAGGCTAAATTTGTCAAAATTTCGCCTAAAAATACCCAACTGCCGTATTCTCGCGTAATGACATTGCCATTCTTCGCAATCCATCCAATTCCGGCTCGTTGTGCCCAAACCTTATCTTGTACGGGGCCCGTATCGGCATAGTACCGGGTGTGAATGCCTTCCCCTTGCGATTCTAGCCATTGGCTGAAGGCTTTGAGTTTTTTCTGCATGACTTTGTGATAATCTCGTCCCCAACCGTAGCGAGAAATTTTGCCATACTCCTGGCCCTGCGGAGGTTGATGGGGCGTGTAATAGTTGAGAGCAACGCAAATGAGCGATCGCACTTCGCTCATACAGGCACGAACATCGAAGCGTTTTGGGTTGGCCATCCAGCCCATATCAGCATGATATCCCAGGGCAAGCCAAGCTTGAAGGCGATCGGCCTCTAGATCATTATCGGTATTGGCTGAAGCGATGCCAACTTTGTGAAACCCCAACGATAACGCTTGTTCCTTAACCTGAAGACTGCCAATGGACATGGTTAGCTACTGAGTCTTACTCTTCCAGTCTAAATGAGTTCGATCGCTCGTTCGGGAATGTACAACTTAGATTTTTAAAACCTCATAACTGCAAAATTAGCTTGGCTATGTAGAAATAGACGAGAACACCTAAAACGTCAGCAATTGCGGTGATAATGGGAGCAGACATCATGGCTGGATCGAAACCCAAAAAAGTAAAGAGGAAAGGGAGCGCAGCCCCTGCGACAGTTGAGATGACCGAGAGAAACAAAAGGCTGATTCCGACTACCAGCGCGATGAGAAAGTTACCTTGAAAAAAATAAGCCCAAACGATCGCTCCGATTCCCAATACTACTCCCAGGAAGGCTCCCGCGATGGCTTCCCTTCTAATTACCCAGAAAACGCCGCGATCGCGAATGGTTTCAGTATTTAACCCTCGAATGACGACGGTAGAAGACTGACAGCCAATGTCGCCTGCGGTATCGTTTAACAAAGGAATGAAGGCAGCGAGAATGACAACCCTTTCTATCAGCGCTTCTTGAGCTTTAATAACAATACTAGCTAAGGCAGTAGTCAACAGGACGATAATCAGCCAGAGGGCGCGCCGTCGAACTATGTCTATCAGGGAACTGCGAAAATAGCGATCACCCCTAGATTGCACGCCACTGAAAGCATGAATATCTCTCGTCGTTTTTTCATGTAAGATATCGATCGCATCGTCAACCGTGACAATTCCTACCAAGCGATTCTCAGCATCGACGACAGGGAGCGCAAGAAAGTCGTAGCGTTGGAGGATGCGGGCAACTTCTTCGGAGGGGGTATCGGTGTGAACGGAGATGAGATGGCGTTCCATAATTGCATCGATGGTTTGTTCTGGTTGAGCCATCACTAAGGCCCGCAAGGAGATATGTCCGCTTAAGTAATGACCGATATCCGTGACGTAGAGAGAATAAATCGTCTCGCTTGTCGGGGCTAGGCGGCGAATTAACTCAAACGCTTGCTTGACAGTCCACTCCTCCTTAAGGGAGATGTATTCCGGGGTCATCATTCGCCCTGCGCTATTGGGTTTGTAGCCCAACAGCAACGCCGTCGCCTCTCTCTGCTGGGGACTGAGATCGGCTAACAGGCGGCGGACAACTTTTGCCGGGAGTTCGTCAAACAATTTCGCGCGATCGTCTGGCGACATTTTGTCTACGATATCGAGGACATCCTGGCGTTTAAAATCTTCGATTAGCGCCTGTTGTACCATGGAATCCAGATATTCGTATACTTCGATCGCTCTATCTTTTGGCAGCAAGCGAAAGGCGATCGCCACCATTGCCTCTGGCAATCCCTCAATCGCCTCGGCAATGTCCGCAGGCTGTACGGGCATTAACACTGTTTTGGCGGCTTCTAAGTATCCCTCTTCTAAGAGAATTTTCAGTTCGGACTGAACTAACTGCCGCAATTCTCTGCGGGAAATTAATGAATTGGAGACAGAAGGATTGGAATTGGAACTCTCACTCAAGACCGTCTCTGCAAGTAGTTTAAGGTTGTCAATACGATTTAAAGTTTAAGGGTCTTTTCGCGTATTTTTACCGATTGAGTTAATCATTCAGCAAATCTTTATTTTTATCTCAAAACTGTCCCGAAAACTCAAGAACAAAATTTACTAGTATATAGTAAACGCTACAACTGACAAGGAGGTTAAAAATGGCACTGAAAGTGGGGGATTTCTGGGAAAATTTAGGTGAAACTTTAGGCGTGCCCGGTTTTGTGGCGGGTATTGGCGCTGTCGTTCTCGCTCCTGTGGTTATTCCTGCGGCTGCTAAAGTTGGCAAACCCCTCGCTAAAGCGGCTATTAAAGGGGGAATTCTTGCCTACGAAACGGTTAAAGGCGCTATTGCAGAAACGGGCGAAGTTTTTGAAGATTTAGTCGCAGAAGTCAAAGCCGAAATTGCTGAGGAACAATCTAACCAAATTATTGACTCAGACGGAGTAGAACCCCATCCTGAAGCTAGCTAAAACCCAATCTAGCATTATTGCTGACAAATCTTCGAGGTACGGTGATGGATGATAACAACAAAGTATCACAGCTAACTCAAGCAGTACCCAAAAAAGAGTCTTCGCCCACTCCCATTCCTGCTCAGATAGTGAGTCAGAGTCCGGGGCGAATTCGCTTTCGCGTGTTTCATCCACACCGTCAAAAACACCAGATGGAACCGATTGCTAAAGCACTGCAAGAGCATCTTGAAATTTATCGAGTTAGAAGTAACGTCAACAGTGGCAGCATCACCGTATTCTATGCCAGAGAATACCGCACTTTTGCCGATATTTACGCGATTTTGCGAGATTTGGGCCTTATTTTTCTCGATGTGACTGGGGAAAATCCGATGGTTACTGGTGGAAAATCAGAAGCCGCAACGGAAGTCACCAAAGTCGCTAACGATCTCAATCAGCGCGTGAAACAAGCCACTGATGGGACTGTCGATCTGCGGTTTCTCGTCCCTCTTGGCTTTAGCGCCTTAGCCGTGCGACAGTTACTGGTAAAAGGATTGCAATTTGAACTGATTCCCTGGTACGTCTTCGCTTGGTACGCTTTCGATAGCTTTTTCAAACTGCACTACACGAGCGATCCTGATGCTCAAGTCTCACCACCAGAGCGATCGCTTAAATAGGCGCAGAAGTAGCGAAGAGATAAATTGATGGCATTTAACAGGCGATCACTTAGGTCAGTCGGGTAAACTCTGGAAGGTTAAGCTTATGAGTAACAAATCAAATCATCGCAAAGACTCTGAAAATATTTTTTCTTCTCCTGAAGAGGAAATCACCAGAACTCCTCCTTGGGGAACCGTTACAGTACTAGAAGAAGGACATCGCTATCGCATCAATCGAATTGTCGTCAAACCAGGACATCACATCAGTACTCAAATGCATTATCATCGCAGCGAGCATTGGATTGTTGTCTCTGGAACAGCAAAAGTCATCTGCAACGGAGAGGAAAAATTACTCAAGCAAAAAGAATCTACATACGTGCCCATGAATACTAGTCATCGCGTTGAAAATCCAGGGGTGATTCCACTGGTCATGATTGAAGTTCAAAATGGTGAATACTTGGGAGATGATGATATAATCCGCTTTTCAGAAGAATAGAGAGATTGCACGCCACAACGATCAAGTTCAGAAATGATAAAGTATAAGTAATGTAAATTTTTTTCTCAGATTGAGCCAAAACACCCATGCGTGTAATTCTGATGACTGGTAAGGGAGGG
>CAYTUO010000222.1:0-7477 GCA_964441015.1 uncultured Pleurocapsa sp. | reverse complement strand
CAATCAATTATCTTTCTCCGTCTGCCCCCTGACTTTTTCAGCAAGCCCTATTTAAAATTGTGAATCCTTGGAATCCTCCTATGGTTTTAATAGCTGCCGTGGGCGAAGCTGCCATTGAAGCTAATTTGAAGCAATTTCTGCTAGTCCTCTTTGATTACAGAGGATTTAGGGGGATCTGGGGTGATTGGAGTCGTTACCACTGGCCTGATTTTGGGCAACTTTGGCTCAAGAGTCGGCATGAACCCCCGCACTCGCATTATTGTGAGTGAGTTTTGGGAATTTCTCGCTTTTTTTGTCAATTCGATTGTTTTCCTCCTCATTGGCGACCAAGTTCGTTTTGCTGCCTTGGGGGAAAACCTGGGAATCATTGCGGTGACGATTGGATCGGTCATCTTAGCGCGGGCGATCGCTATTTACGGTTTGGGCACCCTCAGCAATCGCCTGGCCAACTCGGAAATTTCCTTAAGCGCTCAAACTGTACTGTGTTGGGGATGCAGAATTCGTCAAGGCGGGTCGATTGAACCGAGAACTATCGCCCTTTCTCTAGGAGGTTCTCAAACATGAAGGCGAGTAAAAGAAGAGCGCATCCATCGCCATCCGAACGGGAGAGATGCCAATCGGGAGAGTCCCAACGCTTCGGTAACCCTCGCCTGGTTTGTCGGGCGAGTATTTACATTACCCGCTTCGGAATTTGGCACGGAAATCCTGGCTCGTACCCAACCCAATTTAGCTGACTTATTCGTCGCGATCGCGGCTGGCGCAGTCAGTGGTTTTGCTAAAATTCGACCTCAGATTAGCGATGCCCTAGCCGGAACTGCTATTTCTGTGGACTTAATGCCTCCCCTATGCGTGGTAGGCATTGCTCTATCTCAGGGAGATTGGGGACTGTTTAACTATCTTTTTGCGGCAATAGAAACGATTTTAGAATCTATTGTCGATTATTTCCCCAACATCTTTCTTGTTGCCTTAATTATCTTTGTCACCTACTACATTATTCGTTTTATTCAGCCAATTTTTACAGAATTGGAAAGGGGAACGATTTCTTTGCCAGGATTTTATCCCGATTGGGCAAAACCCACTTACAATCTCCTATTATTCTTGATTATTGCTTTAGCAGCCGTTGTTGCCTTTCCCTATCTGCCCGGATTTGATTCGCCAGCTTTTCGAGGAATTTCAGTTTTTCTAGGGGTTCTCTTTTCCCTCGGTTCCACTTCTGCGATTGCCAATGTTGTCGGTGGCGTGATTTTAATTTATACCCGTGCTTTTCAAGTGGGCGATCGCGTTAAAATTGGCGAGTCTGTCGGAGATATTAGAAGTGCGATGTAATCGCTTTGCCGATCGACAGTGGTTACCACCTGCAATCGACCAAAGTGATCGCAAAAAACAAGAAATGACAAAATTAGCCCAAATCAAGTTACAGTCCGGGTACTCGGCGGAAAATATCAACGGCTATCAGCAAATCAAACTGCGATCGCAAAGCACTAGCAAGCGTGGAATCGGTTAATAAAATCCCAGCTTCAATGTTGCGATCGCGGGCAGCTTCGGTAAAATTGGCAGTCTCGCTCGACAGCCTCTGTTCGACCTCTCTATCTGACAGGGGATCTGTCAAAATAGGTAAATGAAGTCCTTGGAGAAACCAGAGAGTGGAGTCGCAATACAACGCAGCAGACATCGAGCAAAAATGGCAACAGACTTGGGCAGAATCGGGCATAGACCAAGCCCCAGAAGATAATAGCCAACCCAAATTCTATGCGATGTCCATGTTTCCCTATCCATCGGGAAGCCTGCACATGGGTCATGCTCGTAACTACGTGATTACAGATGTCATCGCTCGTCTCAAGCGGATGCAAGGATATCGCGTTCTTCATCCGATGGGTTGGGATGCCTTTGGATTGCCTGCCGAAAATGCTGCCATCAAGGGAGGCGTTCCTCCAGCCAAATGGACTTATCAAAACATTGCCCTGATGAAAAAGCAACTCCAGCAACTCGGACTTTCTTTAGACTGGAGTCGAGAACTCGCTACTTGTTCCCCAGATTATTACAAGTGGACGCAGTGGATTTTTTTGCAATTCCTTCAGGCAGGATTAGCCTATCAAAAAGAAGCAGCCGTCAACTGGGACCCCGTTGACCAAACCGTCTTGGCAAACGAACAAGTTGATAGCGAAGGACGTTCCTGGCGTTCTGGCGCAATAGTAGAACGAAAGATTTTACGCCAGTGGTTCTTGAAAATTACTGACTACGCCGAACAATTACTCAACGACCTCGATAAATTACCAGGATGGCCTGAACGGGTTAAGATCATGCAAGCGAACTGGATTGGCAAATCCGTCGGGGCCTATTTAGAATTTCCCATTGTCGGGATGGATGAAAAGATAGGAGTCTTTACCACCCGTCCTGATACGGTGTATGGCGTAACTTATGTTGTCCTCGCACCGGAACATCCCTTAACCCCTCGCGTGACGGCTCCCGACAAACAAGAAGCGGTTGAGGCGTTTATCAAAGAAGTCGCCAGCGAAAGCGAACTCGAACGAACAGCAGAAGATAAACCAAAACGAGGCATTCTTACTGGAGGAGTAGCGATTAATCCCTTCAACGGCCAAGAAATTCCCATTTTGATTGCCGATTACGTACTCTATGAATATGGGACAGGTGCCGTTATGGGAGTTCCTGCCCACGATACGCGGGACTTCAAATTTGCCAAGGACAACAATCTTCCTATTAAAGTCGTCATTGTCCCAGAAGAATCCTCCAATCCACAATCGGCCTACACTGACCCAGGAATTATCATAAATTCTGGGCAATTTGACGGAATGCCCTCCACTGAAGGCAAAACAGCTATTATTGAATATGCCGAAAAACAAGGCTATGGGAAAGCACGAGTCCAATATCGCCTGCGCGATTGGTTAATTTCTCGTCAGCGCTATTGGGGTGCGCCCATTCCTGTCATTCACTGTCCGAGTTGCGGCATAGTACCCGTTCCAGAAGAAGACTTACCTGTGAGGTTACCTGAAGAGGTAGAGTTTACAGGACGCGGGCCTTCTCCTTTGGCTAAATTAGAAAGTTGGGTTAACGTTAAGTGTCCTAGTTGTGGCGAACCTGCTAAGCGGGAGACGGACACGATGGATACGTTTATCGATTCGTCGTGGTATTTCCTTCGCTATACCGATGCGAACAACGAACAGGAAATCTTTGCCTCAAATAAGGTCAATGACTGGATGCCAGTCGATCAATACGTAGGCGGCATCGAACACGCGATCTTGCATTTGCTCTATTCTCGCTTCTTTACTAAAGTATTGCGAGACAGAGGTTTGCTGAACTTCGACGAACCTTTTCAACGGCTTTTGGGTCAAGGAATGGTGCAAGGTTTAACCTACATGAATCCTAACAAGTCTGATAAAGATAAATGGATTCCTACCAACCTGGTCAATCCAGATGACCCGCGCGATCCGCAGACAGGAGAACCTTTGCAGCTTGTTTATGCTACGATGTCCAAGTCAAAAGGGAACGGCGTGGCACCTGAAGAGGTCATCGGTAAATATGGGGTAGATACGGCCCGGATGTTCGTTTTGTTCAAAGCTCCTCCTGAAAAAGATTTGGAGTGGGATGAAGCGGATGTAGAAGGACAATTTCGTTTCTTGAATCGAGTTTGGCGGTTGGTTAGCAGTTATCAGTCATCCGTTACCAGTGACCAGTTGCCAGCGAACAGTCAGCTAAGCAAAGAAGAAAAAGATTTGCGAAGGGCAATTCACACCGCTATTAAAGAAGTCTCAGAGGATTTAGAGGGAGACTATCAATTTAATACGGCGGTTTCTGAATTAATGAAGTTGAGTAATGCGCTTAGTGAGGCAAAATGTTTTGATTCGCCTGTTTATGCAGAAGGAATTGAGACATTACTGATTTTGCTTGCGCCTTTTGCTCCCCATATTGCCGAAGAATTGTGGCACCAATTAGGTCGCAATTTCTCCGTTCATCAGCAAAGTTGGCCTCAATTCGATAGTTCTGCCTTAGAAGTCGATGAAATTACCTTGGTGATTCAGATTATGGGGAAAACTCGCGGAACCCTTCAAGTTCCAGCCAATTCCAATAAAGAGATTTTAGAAAAGTATGCCCGCGAATCAGAAGTCGCTCAACGGCATTTACAAGGCAAAGAGGTGAAAAAGGTCATTGTCGTACCTGGAAAGTTAGTCAATTTCGTCGTTGCTTAGTTGCATAGCAGCTTAGCTTTTGAGTGTTGTCCTATTCAGGTAAGTATCTGGGGTTAAGCACGTCGGAGGTAGAGAAAGGGCAATCACTTGGAAAGGTTTCTTCATTGAGTCCAGTTTCTCTAGAAGCAAGTAATCTGGCATTTTGATAACATTTGTCGAAAAATTCCTCAAAATACCGCTTTAGACTGGGACTATTTTCAAAGGCTTTTAAGATTCTCAAACAGTGTTCGGTTATGGAATACTTCCAACTATTAGAACGCAATTGGGGCTGATACTTCCACTTGAGAAGGTGCATTAATAGCTGTTCGAGATTACTTTCTAGCGCATTTCTCTCGCTTCTCCCCATTGCTTCTATTTCTTCGATCAAGTGTTCATAATCAATTCGGTCAAGTTGACGAGTTTTCAGTAAATTAGCTGTGGTTTCTAGCCAAAGATAGAAATCTTTCTCATATAGGGTATGCAGAGTCAGTTGAGTCATCATGATTTTTTGCTTTGCGACATTTTTGTTAATGGCAGTTCGGGGCTGAGGGCGCTAAAGCGCTACTACGAACCGCCGCGATCGCCCTCATTGACTGAAAATTAAAATAAATTCAAATCCGTTACTGCACCGATGCTGCTAGAAGATACTAACTTGGCATATTTGCCTAAAATTCCCTTGGTGTAACGGGGTTCAGGCGGTTGCCAATTGGCACGACGGCGGGCTAATTCTTCCTCAGAGACGTTCAGTTGCAATAATCGCTTCTGGGCATCGATGGTAATGCGATCGCCCTCTTCGACTAAAGCGATCATACCGCCAACGGCAGCTTCCGGGGCAACGTGACCGACGACCATTCCATAAGTTCCGCCAGAGAAGCGCCCGTCAGTGATCAGTCCGACAGAATCTCCCAAACCCGCACCGATAATAGCAGAAGTTGGCGCAAGCATCTCTCTCATTCCTGGCCCGCCTTTGGGCCCTTCGTAACGGATAATAATTACGTCCCCAGAACGAATCTTTCCTGCCAGAATCGCCTCTAAACATTTTTCTTCCGATTCAAATACCCGCGCAGGGCCAGTAATTTTCGGATTCTTGACCCCACTAATTTTAGCGACAGCGCCTTCAGTAGCTAAATTGCCTCTGAGAATTGCTAAATGTCCTTCTTGATAGACTGGGTTACTCCAAGGACGAATTACATCTTGTCCGCTAGGCGGTTCGTTGGGTACGTCGGCTAACACTTCGGCGATGGTTTGTCCAGTAATGGTTAAGGCATCTCCATGCAAAAGATCGTGTACCAGCAGCATCTTCATGACTTGGGGAATGCCACCTGCTTGATGCAGATTGATAGTAACGTATCGCCCAGAAGGTTTAAGATCGCACAAAACGGGAACGCGATGGCGGATGGTTTCAAAGTCATCAAGCGTTAGTTCAACGCCAATAGTATTGGCAATGGCTAAAAGATGCAAAACCGCATTAGTCGAACCACCTACCGCCATAATCACGGAGATAGCATTTTCAAACGCCCCTCTAGTGAGAATCTGACTGGGTAGAATTTGTTTGTGAATCGCTTCGACCAGGACAAAAGCCGATTGTTCCGTACTGTCTGCCTTTTCTGCATCTTCGGCCGCCATTGTGGAAGAATAGGGCAAACTCATCCCCATCGCTTCAAAAGCAGAGGACATGGTATTTGCTGTAAACATTCCGCCGCACGAACCCGCACCCGGACAGGCATTGCGTTCGATTCCCATCAATTCTGCTTCGTCTATTTTCCCCGCGCTGTACTGTCCGACGGCTTCAAAAGCACTGACAACGGTTAAATCTCGTCCATTGTAATGTCCAGGTTTAATCGTGCCCCCATAGACAAAGATAGCAGGGATGTTCATGCGGGCCATGGCAATCATTGCCCCAGGCATATTTTTATCGCATCCGCCAATGGCTAAGATTCCATCCATACTCTGTCCGTTACAAGCGGTTTCGATAGAGTCAGCGATCACTTCGCGGGAGACGAGAGAATATTTCATCCCTTCTGTTCCCATAGAAATCCCATCGCTAATAGTGATCGTCCCGAACATTTGAGGCATCGCCCCGGCACTTTTCAATCCTATTTCGGCACGTTTTGCCAAGTCGTTAATCCCCATGTTGCAAGGGGTGATGGTGCTATAACCGTTGGCAATTCCTACGATGGGTTTGGTAAAATCGTTATCGCTAAAGCCTACCGCCCGTAACATAGCGCGATTAGGGCTGCGTTGTTTGCCTTGGGTAACAACATAACTTCTGTATTTATCGTTATCTGACATGAATACGTTCTCCTTGCGATCGCCACCAATCTTCTATTTTCCGCTTTTCCGTTCCTTTGGTGGTAGCAGAATCTTGTAAAGGTTTAAGATTACAACGCTGCCGTATCTACAAAGTATATGGTTGATCGTTTATATTTTATACGTTCATAAGCTGTGGCGTGGCGTTGCACATCTGTACATCGATCCCTCTTAAAGATAAACTACTTGACGAAGTAGTCTAGTCTGTTGGTGCGATCGCCCTAGCTCAAAACTCTAATGAAAATTCTTCCTACAGAAATCCCTGATGTTTTAATTCTGGAACCTCGCATTTTTGAAGATGATCGCGGTTTTTTCTATGAAAGTTATAATGAGAAGCTATTCGCTGAAAAAACTGGACTGAGAACGCATTTCGTTCAAGACAATCACTCCTGTTCAGTAAAAAACGTTTTGCGAGGATTGCACTATCAAATTCAACAGCCTCAAGGCAAGTTAGTTCGCGTCGTCGTTGGAGAAGTATTTGATGTGGCAGTCGATCTCAGAAAAAGTTCTTCTACTTTTGGACAATGGGTAGGATGCTTTTTAAGTGCAGAAAATAAGCGACAGTTTTGGATTCCAGAAGGATTTGCTCACGGCTTTTTAGTCCTCTCAGAAGTGGCTGAATTTTTGTATAAAACTACTAATTATTATGCGCCTCAATACGATCGCACCTTACTTTGGAATGATTTTGACCTCGCGATCGACTGGCCACTAGAAGGTGACCCAATTCTATCGGCTAAAGATCAAGCAGGTCAACCTTTGAAAACGGCTGAAGTATTTCTCTGAAAGAGAAAATGGGGAATGTGGGGACAGTTATCAGAAGGCAGAGGAGCCACTGCGTTGCGGAGGTTCCCTCCGTTGTAGCAAGTGGCGTGGCAGAGGGCAGAGGGCAGTTATCAGTTATCAGTTATCAGTTATCAGTGAACTAATTACCAATCACTCTTCACCAATCACTCTTCACCAATCACTCTTCACCAATCACTCTT
>CAYTUO010000221.1:0-7508 GCA_964441015.1 uncultured Pleurocapsa sp. | reverse complement strand
ATTAGTTTGGCCTTTATCGAGCAGCTAACACCCGCAGCAAAAACCTATCAACCGTTTTTATCGCCTGCTTATGTCCAGTCTTTTTCTAACGATAACATGGCTTTTCGCCTCGCCCAAAAACTTCCCCTCAGTCTAGAGGCTTGGCTAAGCGTTTTCTATCTAACTAATCCGCAGATTGGTGCGCGTGAGGATGAGAATAAGTTTTCCCTATTGAAGGCGATCGAGGGATATTTTGCCAACGCCAAACAGATCTTATCCCCGCCAATGGACTGTACTGCACAACTAGATCGCCTATTCAACAGCCTTCTGGACAACTATGATCGCGATCGCGATAAGCTGAGTTAACTTTAGGTAAGCTCATAACGGCACTTAAATCTGCTATGCTGGCTATGGTACGTGCTGGTGTAGCTCAGTGGTAGAGCACTCGCCTTGTAAGCGAGCGGTCAAGGGTTCAAATCCGTTCACCAGCTTGAGAAAATCAACCAATCTGGTTATACGCACGACCAGATTAAAACCCGCTCTCTGTCTAATGAGTCTTAAATGAGTCTCAATCTGGTTATACGCCCGCTTCCTTTCTTCATGACTGTGTGTGTCTGCGAGCGCTTGAGAGATTGCCTCTGTCGGTATCGCTGTTTCTAATGCTTTATCGGGGCTGACTGCACATAGGCTTTCGCCCCCTCTACTGGCTCTGACACTGCCAAAGAAGCTTCTGCTCTAGCTTCACACTTAGCTGCACTACTAGCCGTCTGACGCTGGCTGGGGTTCTCTCCCAATCCCCTGCGTCAATTCCTGCCATCTCTAGTAGCTGCTTCTCATCCATGCCTCTCAGATTACCAGATTTCGTTCCCCCCCTGAACGGTTACAAATTGTTAGTAATCGCTTAAGATAAATGGTTCAAAAACAATCGCGATCAAAAATACAAATGACCGATATTTCTACCTGTCAATCCCCCCCATTCCTTAAACCAGGAGATTTAGTACGAGTGGTTGCGCCTAGCGGTGCATTGAAGGAGTTGGAGGCATTTGAGAAGGGAGTAGAAATTTGGCGATCGCGCGGTTATCGTGTAGAGTTAGGCAGTAATTGGAATGTTCAATATGGCTACTTAGCAGGAACAGATACGCAACGCAGACAAGCTTTAGCTAAAGCGTGGAAAGATCCAAACTGTAAAGCCATTCTCTGTGCTAGAGGGGGTTACGGAAGTGCCAGGTTACTAGAAGATTGGAGTTGGGGACAAGGGGACAGTTACCAGTTACCAGTTACCAGTTATCAGTTACCAATCACCAATCACCAATCACCAATCACCAGTCACCAATCCCCAGTCACCAATCACCAGTCACCAATCCCCAATCCCCAATCCCCAATCCCCAGTCACCAATCCCCAGTCACCAATCCCCAATCCCCAATCCCCAATCCCCAATCCAAATGGATAATTGGCTTTTCTGATGTGACAGGATTGCTTTGGAGTCTGGCTAAATTTGGAATTTCCGGCGTTCACGCACCTGTTTTAACAACCATTGCATCTGAACCAGAGTGGTCTATTCAACGATTATTCGACTGTTTAGAAGGTCGTCCTCTTGCACCTTTGACAGGTAAAGGGTGGGGAGGAGGGATAACCACAGGGATGTTACTTCCAGCAAATCTTACTGTCGCTACCCATCTGTTAGGGACGTTCGTTCAACCTTCATTGAATGGGGTTATTTTAGCGCTAGAAGACGTGACAGAAGCTCCCTACCGTATCGATCGCCTGTTAACTCAATGGCGCATGACAGGGGCTTTTACAGGGGTGAGAGGAATTGCCTTAGGACGGTTTAGTCGCTGCACTCCGCCTTTTGGAAGTAATAGTTGGATGGTAGAAGAAGTCTTGCGCGATCGCTTGGGAGATTTAGGCATCCCCATTGTATCCGATTTACCTTTCGGTCACGATGGTGTTAATGCCGCTTTACCCGTGGGAAGAATGGCACAGTTAGACGCAGATAAAGGAACGTTAGCAATTTTCAATAGTTGATAGATTGTTTTGACTGTCGTTTTTTAGTAAAAATTTTATAGAGTATTTTTTTCAAAAGCTTATCTTATTTGCACTCAAAGAATTCCCGATAAAGAAAGCACAAAACCCGATAAAATGTTTTCTCCAGACAACTGAGTTGGATTTGATAAGACTTCTTTGGGTTGACCAGAACGATAAATTTCAACCTGTTTTTTTATAGGATCGATTAGCCATCCTAATTGTACTCCGTTATTTATATACTCTTGCATCTTGTCTTGTAAAAATGTTAACGTATCGCTCTTAGAGCGAAGTTCTACAACAAAATCGGGACAGATAGGAGAAAATGTTTCTCGTTCTGCTTCTGTCAATTTTTCCCACCTATCTAAACGAATCCAAGCAGCATCAGGAGAACGAAAAGCTCCATTAGGGAGTCGAAACATAGTAGAAGATTCAAATACTAAACCACTGGCATCTTGTTCCGCCCAATTCTCTAAACGAGCAATCAATTTAGTATTTCGATTTCCAGTTATCCCTCCTGTGGGCGACATAACAACTAATTCTCCTTGATAAGTCAGTTCTAACTTAGCTTCTGGATTAGCTTGACATAGTTTTTTGAATAGTTCGGGATTCAGATGAATTATCGAGTCTAATTTTAACGTCATCATGATGAATTGAATATTTGGTTGAGACGGTATTCATCAATGATAAGCTAAACAAATGTGCTTTAAATGCTTAGTTAAGATAAACCCTTTTGTGTCTGTATGGGAGTTAATATGGCTGGGTCAACGGAGATACCTCATCTTTTAAGAGTAGCGCGTGGCGAAGTATTAGACCGTCCTCCGGTGTGGATGATGCGCCAAGCAGGACGCTACATGCAAGTTTATCGAGATTTACGCGACAAATACCCTAGTTTTCGGGAAAGATCGGAAAATCCCGAACTGGCGATCGAAATTTCTTTACAACCTTGGTATGCTTTTCAACCGGATGGGGTAATCATGTTTTCCGATATTTTAACTCCCCTTCCAGGTATCGGCATTCCCTTCGACATTATCGAAAGCAGAGGCCCCATTATCGATCCTCCGATTCGCACCCAAGAACAAGTCGATAATCTCCATTCCCTCGATCCCGAAGAATCTCTCCCGTTTATCAAAACTATCCTAAAAACGTTGCGTCAGGAAGTCGGCAATAAGTCTACTGTTTTGGGATTTGTCGGCGCACCCTGGACGTTAGCAGCTTATGCGATTGAAGGAAAAAGCTCTAAAGATTATGCTGTCATTAAACGCATGGCCTTTTCTGAACCTTCAATTCTCCATCAATTTTTAAGCCAACTCGCCGACGCGATCGCAGTTTATGTTCGTTACCAAATTGACTGCGGCGCGCAAGTAGTACAAATGTTCGATTCTTGGGCGGGCGAACTCAGTCCCCAAGATTACGAAGTCTTTGCCTTACCCTATCACCAACAGGTTGTCCGTCAGGTGAAAGAAACTCACCCCGATACTCCTCTCATTCTCTATATCAGTGGGAGTGCAGGGGTTTTAGAAAGAATGGGCAAATCAGGGGTAGATATTGTCAGCGTAGACTGGACAGTTGATATGGCCGAAGCGAGACAGAGATTAGGCAAAGAGATGAAAGTTCAGGGAAATATCGATCCTGGAGTTTTATTTGGCTCGCAAGACTTTATCAGAGAGCGCATTTTTGATACCATTCGCAAAGCCGGCGATCGCGGCCATATTCTTAACCTGGGTCACGGAGTCTTGGTAGGAACGCCAGAAGATAACGTGCGCTGCTTCTTCGAGACGGCAAAAGCATTCAGATATGAGAAATCTGCTGTCGGCAGTCTGAGTTAACTCAATGACACTCAATGACTTTGAAACGATTCTTGCCACTATTACTGAGCTTAACGCTGGTTGCTTGTATCGTCATTACTGCTCCTGGAAACAGCGCCAGTCAAACTGAGATTCTCTGGGATAGTTGGGGAGTGCCTCACATCTATGGCAAAGATTTTGCAAGTCTTTTGAAAGCCTTTGGTTGGGCACAAACCCAAAGTCACGGGAACTCTATTCTACGATTGTACGGACAAGCGCGAGGACGAGCCGCCGAATATTGGGGAGCATCCTACTTATCCTCCGATCGCTATGTGAAAATGATGGGCATCCCAGCAAGAGCGCAGCAGTGGTATGAAGCCCAAGATGCTCAAATGCGCCGCTATTTGGCTGATTTTGCCGAGGGAATTAACAATTATGCTCAAAAATATCCCGACGAGATTGACGATGCCCTAAAAGTCGTGTTGCCCGTCAGTGGAGTCGATGTCCTCGCTCACCTTCAACGAGTCATTCATTTTCATTTTGTTGCCAATCCAGGACAAGTCGCTTCGCTCAAAACAGTGCCAATGCAGGGCGGATCTAATGCTTGGGCGATCGCACCAGAACGATCTACTAGCGGGAAGGCGATGTTACTGGCAAATCCCCATCTTCCTTGGTCAGATTTTTATCTGTGGTACGAAGCACAATTATCCGCACCAGGAATGGATGTTTATGGAGCAACTTTAGTGGGAATGCCAGTCCTAGCGATCGCGTTTAATGACCATCTCGGTTGGACAGTCACGGTCAATCCCATTGATGGCTCGGATATCTATCAACTTACCCTAAAAGATGGCGGCTATCTTTTCGATAGCAAAGTACGTCCTTTTGCAAGGGAGAGTCAAACCATCAAAATCAAACAAAAAAATGGCACTTTCTTAGAAGAACAAATCCAGATCGCGCGATCGCTTCATGGGGTAGTGATTGCCAGAGAGGGGGACAAAGCCTATGCCTTGCGAGTTGCCGGACTCGATCGCCCCAACGGTTTCCAGCAATTGTGGCAAATGGCAAAAGCAACCAACCTAAAACAGTTTGAGAGTGCTTTACAACAATTACAGTTGCCGCTCTTTAATATTCTCTATAGCGATCGCCAAGGACAAATTTTCTACCTCTTCAATGGTCAAGTTCCTGTCCGCCATACTGGAGATTGGAACTATTGGCAAGGAATTATCCCAGGCGACACCTCTAAAACCCTGTGGACAAACTACCACGCCTATCCAGAATTACCGCGCCTCCTCAATCCAGCTAGCGGTTGGTTGCAAAATACCAACGATCCGCCTTGGACGAGTAGTTTTCCGACCCTTCTCGATTCTAAAAATTATCCTGCCTATTTTGCCCCTGCGTCTTTGGGAGAGGCAAGCGATATTCTGCGATCGCAACGCTCAATTCAACTGCTTGAGGAAGCAGAAAAACTCGACTTAGAAGAGATGATTGCTCGAAAATTCTCTTCTCGACTAGAACTTGCCGATCGCCTGCTCGATTATCTCATTCCCGCCGCAGGACTGCTAGCTAACCCGATAGGACTTGAAGCCGCAGAGGTTTTAGAAACTTGGGATCGCCAAACCAATGCCGACAGTAAAGGGGCCGTCTTGTTTACTTTGTGGGCGCTAACCGTGCAACCTTCCAAGTTGTTTGCTAAACCTTGGAACGAAAAAGCCGCTTTAACCACACCAACAGGGTTAGCCGACGTAAATAATGCCTTGGCAGTTCTCGAAGGCGTAGCGGCTCAAGTTAAACTTCTCTACGGTTCACTAGATGTCTCTTGGGGCGAAGTGGTGAGGTTGCGATACGGAAAACAGGATTTACCCGCTAGCGGCGCACCTGGGACGTTAGGAAGTTTTCGGGTTCTCAATTTTGCAGTAGCTAAAGACGAACGCTTTCAAGTCGTTGCTGGAGATAGTTACATCGCTGCGATCGAGTTTTCCAATCCCATCAAGGCTAAAGTGTTGACCGTTTATGGCAACGCGACTCAACCCAATTCCCCCCACATAGGCGATCAGCTTCCTTTATACGCCCGTGGAGAATTGCGTCCCGTCTGGCGAACTCGCAAGGAAATCGAAGCTCATCTAGAATCGCGGCAGGTTTTTTAAAAGAGTCTTGATAATGGCATCATTACGCCGTTCGCTCGTGCTAGCCTACTGTCATTTTCTCTAGAATGACTTTGAATACTTTAGTCTGTAGAACTTTGGTATTCAAAATTTTACTATCTCTATTCATGCAACCCAGTAAACTAGACCAAATTTTAGGACTAGAGCTACAGCATCGTCGCGTAGAAATAGGTTGGTCACAAGAGTACCTTGCAGAAGTGACAGGTTTGCACAGGACTTATATCAGCCAGCTTGAGCGGGGACTGAAAAGTCCATCGATTAGAGTTCTTAGTCATATTACCAACGCTTTGGGCATAACAATGAGTGAATTTTTGCAAGCCGTAGAGGAATCCCTGAGTGTTGACAGATCAAGAGATTGAAAAATTGAGACAAGCGATAATTGCTACTGTTGCATCTCCAATCATTGGGTCAATAGAAGATTATACTTGGGAGGCAATCTTTCATTATGTTAAGAATATACCCTTATCCGATCCTGCACTCGGACGAAGCAAACTTCTCTACGATGCTGTTGACACGACGACTGCTAGTGGTTGGTCGCTCAAATCTCTTCAACTGAGTAGCTTTAATGCTGGAAGTTCATTCTTGTTTGTTATTCAGAGAGCAGATGTCATCAAGAAGGCGGTTCAACTTGGTTTCCCTGGTTTGACTGAGCAATCTTCACCTTATGAACTTGGGGCAGCTATTATCCAACATTGGAATGAAAAGGTTATGTCGAGTCAAGCAGCCCAGAACATTATAAACAGTTATGAAGGAATATTGCTGAAAACCATCAAGGGCTATGAGTATGTTTATTGTGAATTCCCACTTTATCCACTTGACTCAAACTCTTTTTCTTGGGCTTGGACGGTAGATAAAAAAACCGGAGGGGCAGGTGCAGGTCTACAAGGAAGCATTGCAGGGAAAACAGAGTTGGTTTGGTACAAAAATCAGAAACAACTTTTCAGAGCGAGAACTATTCCTGCGGATGCAATTCATATTACGGTCGAAAGAACCCGTCTTACACTCGCTCGATATGTAGAGACAGTTCTCTCAGCCTTACAAGCTCAAATCAATAAACAGTCCCTCGAAAATGATCTTGAAGAATAGATGCAGCTAGCGCTTTGCCCAGAAGTGGGGGCACAGATTCACCAATTTGAGAAGCCATATTGATATATGTACCTAAAAAATGAAAATTATCGGGATAAGAGTGTAATCTTGCTGCTTCGCGTATTGTAATTGTCCGATCCTGCGTAGGATGAAAAAACCTACCAGATCCTGGATGGAAAACCCATCTTGTAAGGGTTCTTGCTGGTTTACTCCAATAGAGTCTGCCGTATGCACCACTATAGTGCTTTTTAGGAGCTAACTCAGGAGGTAAGTCCCTAGCATCTTGTCCTTCTCGAAGAACACGCACTCTCGACATTTGCATGGGAGTTAAAGCACGAGCAATATGATTGACTATTTTCATGCTTCCGCTACGCATCATGGACTGATATGTAGTCTGTGGTTCATAAGGATAGACTTCAGCATCGTACTCCTGTCCTGCCTCTAGTGGCGGTAAGTCTCCAATTGCATCTT
>CAYTUO010000220.1:3282-7515 GCA_964441015.1 uncultured Pleurocapsa sp. | reverse complement strand
CCGAAAGCTAAGGTATTTAACTTAATTTGCCTGATGGGTTCGGGTGCTAGTAGCTTCAATCCGGGGATTACGGCAACGGCATACCCTTTTTCTATTAAGTATTTTTGTCCGTCATATAAAGCAGCCATAGGCACGTTGCGAAAGGCACCATCAAGTACAAAGACTAAGGTTTTGATTTGTTCTTGTTCTAGTGCGGGTTGGGCAGGTTGAATTAACCAGTTATAAACTTGTTGAGAGAGGATTTTACCTTCCTGGGAAGGATAGAGTTGCTCTAGTTCTCGTCGCAAATTGTCTAACGTTTGTTCGACTTGGCTTTGGGGTAAAACGGTGGTATAACGACGAAGTTCGGCTGATTGGGGTAACTTCAAGATGACTTCTAATCGATCTCGAAGAATAATCGGATAGATAATGGCTGCTGTGGGATCGATTGCTTTCTCGCTTAGCTCGATGCTGGGAGCTAGATCGCAACTCAAAAAATCTTCTAGTTCAGCAAGCTGAAGAGAATCAATAACTTGGGTAGCTTGCTTGATGTTTTCTTGAGTGGGTTGGGAGTTGGCTTTGGTGGCGAGGAGTAAATTCACCAATTCTCGATAGACGAGTTCTACATTCTCTCGAAAGGAAAACTGAACTTCTGCATCGATCGCGAGTAAATCTTGGCGAACGGCATCGAGAGTTGTCACGGCGGCATTATAGGATGCGATCGCCTCATTTGTTCTTCCTATGGCTTGATAGATGCGTCCTAACTGCCATTGCCATTGATAGGCGATATCCGTCGCCTGATTGGCCTGGGCGAGTCCTAAAGCCTGCTCGGTCAATTTCTGAGCCTCAGACCATTGCTGTGCTTGCTCGTATAAATTGCCAAGAGTACCGAGAGCATAGGACTCAGAGCGTTGGTCTTGGATGACTTTAGCTTGTTCGAGGGCCTTAGCAGCATAGTGAATGGCTAGATCGTTTCGTTTGATTTGCTTGAGGGCGCGAGCAAAGTTGAGTTGGGCATAAATGGCGGTTCGACTGGGAGGGGTGCGATCAATCTGATTTGCCTGCAAGTCGGCAACTTGGGAATTAATTTGGGATTCTAGCTCGGAGAGGGAAATAGCGCGATTTCTGTCATTGAATTGTTCTAACCACTGTTTCCAATCGAGTAAAAGACTCAATTTCTGTAATTTTGCCGAAATTTCTCTTGATTTTGAGTCAGATTGACTGGCTGCTTGCTGATAGTAATTCAATGCCGTTTTAGCTTTATCAATAACCAGGTCGTGATCGACTTTTAGTTGAGTTCTTTTATAAAGGTTTTTAGCTTGACTGTACCTAGCGCGTTCAGTTTTGCCCAAACTGAGTAAGGTTGCGCTTGTTTCTTCTGGGGATTGAGGAACTTTTAAGCTTTCTGCTAACAACTGTTGAGATAGATCTAACTCGCCCATCAGACGAAGAATATCACCCAAACTTCGCAAACCTAGTATTTTTATTTGAGCATTTTGTTGTTGCTTAAAGGCTTGTAAAACGGCTTCAAACTGAGTAGGTTCGGAGAGATTGCAATCGCGATCGCGTTTCAAAGTTTGCAATAATGTCTTGCAGGTGCGGCGGTAAAGCCCTAATGCTTCCATTGCCTGCGCTTGGTTAATTAAGCTTCCAGTCGTGCCAGTTTCATCGCCTGCTCGTTCGTAGTATCTAGTTGCAAGTTTCCAGGTGTCTAGGGCGATTTCTGGCTTTCCTAACGCTAATTCTAAACGACCCCGTGCATTCAAGGCTTGTGCTAGAAGGAATGGTGAATCATCAATTAGAGCAATGCTAGTCTCAATTGCCTTTTGTGCTTCTGACCATCGTGCTAGTTTTTGATATGCCAAAGAAAGATAAGTCAGCGCGATCGCTCGATTAGTATTATCTCCTTGATTTTCATACATTTGTGCTGCTTTTTGCCAAACCTCTGCTGCTGCCTCAAAGCGATCTTTAGCATAAAATTCCTTACCTTTTTCTATTAATTGAACCTCTGAGTGAGGAGTCGGTATTTGTGATAAAGCAGGAATTATCCCCGCCGTCAAAAGTAGACCGACCAAGAAACTAATGAGGATAGAACGTTTTAAATCAAGGCAAAATATCCTTAAATTCTGCGGCTTGATTGAGAATTTGGGGGTAAAAAAATATATACTTTCTTTTTTAGTCATATTTTTGCCAAATTTTTTAAATCTTGAACCTATATGCCTATTTCTCCAGAAATTACCGATCTTGTTGACCGTTTAAACCAAGAATTAAATGAGACTGAACAAAATGCGATAGAAGGATTAAACCTAGTTAGACAAAGGTTATCTCTTTTTCCAGGTAATGAAATACTAATTCAGTTTTTTGCTTCATTAAATAACATTCTCTTCTTTGTAGAAATTAATAGAGGACGAATACAAAATCTTATTAACCGTATCTCATCAGACGATGTGCCTTCTGAAGTGGTTCAAGAGGTGATCGAGGATTTGGGATTGATTCTGGGAAGCGTGTTAGAAGTTAAAATGAATGCAAATAGACTCAGGAGTCGTTTGAGAAACTAACCATGATGCAATCTCCTCTGACTGATAGCCAATTAGCTGAGCTAAAGGAATTGCTGGAACTGGCTAAAATTACTGAACAAAAGGTTCAAAAGTTAGCCGATCTGACCTTAGCGATCGATCAAAAATATGAAAAACGCATTGCTGAGATTAGGGTAACCAGGAAACTACAAGAAACTTGGATAAATAAAGAGATTGATGACAACTGATTCCTGATTAATGATACTAGGGAATATGACAGCCATCTTGCGTTACCAAGGAACGATCTGGGGTAACAGTAGCAGACTTTGCGGTAAGAATTATCTTGCCATCGGAACCAACCAGCCACCCTTGAGCTTCTATAATTTGCGTAGGAGGAGAAGTAGTTGACGATTCAACCGTTTCGGAGTCTAAAGAATTATCGGCACTAAGGGTCGGCGATCGCAAATCTTCCCAGACAGTGTTATTATCAATCTCATCCAAACCTGGTGGTAAACCGCCACGACCCGTATTAATAAATCGATTGGCTAATTGTTCTCCACCTGCTCGACAACCTTGTAACACTTCAGGACTTTCTGGTTGACTAGGTAGCTGAACTAATCGCCGACTGGGATCGACATCGGGAGAGGTAATTGTAACTGTACCATCAATGCCAAATTCTGAACTGGCGGTAATGTCGCTCAGAGGAGTTAGCTTTTCTCTCGGTTCAATGCCAAAAATTCCTTGGGTGATAATTTGAATGTTACCGCCTCTTCCAGTAAAAGCATTTGCAGTAATGTCGCTATTTTCTTGAGGAACGGCAAAGATAAAATCAGCGCTAATATTAATATTGCCACCATCTCCGCCTGCACCAGCCGTACCTGCCGTGGTAGAGATTTGACTCCCGTTGCGTAGGAAGAATAAGTCTTGCACGTCTAAACTAATATTGCCCCCCGTGTTGCTGGCAGTTTGGGCAGATATTATTCCCCCATCCAGCGTGAGAGAATCTGCCTGAATTGCTAGATCGCCACCTGTTCCAGTTCCTTCGCTCCCTACAGAAATCCTCGCGCCATCTCGAACGATTAGAGTTTTGGGATCGATGAAAATACTACCACCCTTTCCAGTAGAACCCGATTCTGTGTTAGCAAATAAGCCACTTTCAGTCCCAGCTAAGATAACATTGTCCAAGATTTTTAGGGTAATATTTCCTGCTGCACTGCTACTAGCTGTAGTCGTGAGGAGTTGTCCGCCATTGGTTGCTTCAAAGCTATTCGCACTCACCGTAATGCTACCAGCATTCCCTTCTCCTTGAGTAGCGGCGGAAATTCGAGCATTGTTTAAGGAAAGTTGTCCGGTTTGAAGTTTGATATTGCTAGGTTGATTTGCTACTCCTTCCGGTGCGATCGCGGTGGAAATAGAGCTATTGTTAGTTAGGGAGACTGTATCGGCATTCTCTAGGCTAATACTTCCAGCATTGCCTTGTCCTGCTGTATTGGCACTGATTTGACTATTATCGAGGGAGAGCGATCGCGTCTGGAAATTAATTTCGCCACCTTGACCTATCGCATCATTTTCTACAGTAGTTGAAATTGAACTATTGCCGTTAACAGAGACAGAATCAGCGTCTGAGATAGTTATCCGGCCTGCATCTCCTTTTCCTGATGTACTCGCAGTAATTTCGGAGTTATTGTTTAAGGAAAGTTGTCCGGTTTGAAGTTTGATATTGCTAGGTTGATTTGCT
>CAYTUO010000220.1:0-3182 GCA_964441015.1 uncultured Pleurocapsa sp. | reverse complement strand
TAATACTTCCAGCATTGCCTTGTCCTGCTGTATTGGCACTGATTTGACTATTATCTAAAAAGAGCGATCGCGTCTGGAAATTTATTTCGCCTCCGTCGCCTATCGCATCATTTTCTACAGTAGTTGAAATTGAACTGTCATCAAGGGAAACTGTATCAGCATTCTCGACTAAAATACTTCCGGCATCTCCTTTTCCTGCTGTACTGGCACTGATTTGACTATTATCGAGGGAGAGCGATCGCGTCTGAAGGGTAATTGTGCCACCATCGCCTTTACCTAAAATGTTACTAGCAAAGATTTGGGCACCATTGGTTAGAGAGAGGCTAGGCGTTGTAATCTGAATGTTTCCTCCTTTCCCGTTGCCTGGCACCCCGCCTGCGTCGGTTGTTCCTACACCAGTAAAGACTCTGCTGTTGCGATCGATAACAACGCCCTCAGTTGCATTAATAATAATATCGCCTGAATCTCCTGTGTGAAGGGTATCAGAATATAGAGCAGCATTGCTTAGAAAGAGAGAGCCTGCTGTAATCTTAATGTTCCCACCATTGCCCTCTCCTGTATTTTCTACGCCGGAATTGAGAGAAGCACCATTAATAATCGAAATAGTATCACTAGCATTAATCGTGATATTGCCTGCATTTCCATGACCGCGAGTTCTAGATTGAATCAAAGTATCATTCTGATTAAATGCATTGGTTTCGCCAATAACCTCAAGCGAACCTGTAGTTATTGTGATATTACCTGCATTGCCCACCGTATCATTCCTACCGACTTCGCTTACAATAGTGCTTTTTTCCTGAAGAGAAACGGTATCGTTAGCGTGAATTGTAATATCGCCTGCATTTCCTTGCCCGAAAGTTGTCGTATCCAGTTCCGCTTCATTAGTAAGAGAGAGGGAGTTGGCAACAATTCTGATTTGACCTCCTTGACCTGGAATTTTACTGTTGCTAACACTAGAGATCGAACCTTGAATATTTAGATCAGCTTTGCTTAAAAGAACGATTTCCCCACCAAATCCATTTGGATTCGGGAAGAAGATAGGAGGCAACGTGCCAAAATGTCCATTGGCATTAATCGTGGTTAGGTTAATGTTGTCCTTGGCATCGATGTAAACAGAACCACCATCTCCACCAAAGGGATCTATATCTGAAAAACCTGTATCGATCTGAGCGACAGTAATATCATGGCTTCCCTGTTTATTTATATTAGGTTGATACTGATTGGTTAAAAGAACGACACCGCCTTGATTTGTGATACTACCAATGTTGATCTCAGCACTTGTTGCAGTTTCAGTAGTATTTAGAACAGGAAAAAAACCAATATCGCTGCCTTGAATTCCAGGTGGATTGAATGCTCTAGTTCCGGCTCTAATATCGAGCGTTGGAGTTTTATTACCATCAATCTGAACTACAGTTTCACCGTCAGATAAAGTAATTTCCTCTTGAATTGAATTGTCGGTTGTATCTGGGCCAATGATTGTAATATTGCCTGGAATATTTACACTTCCACCAGCGAAAATATGTAGAGAAGTTCCTGTGTAACTATCAAAACTGACATCGCCGCTAGCGCGAATAATTGGATCGTAGAGACTGAAAAAACTTCCTAAACTACGATTTAGCTTTTCAAGGCGAAAATTACCACCACTCCAGTAACGAGCATCTCCTCCCACGGGATATTGCGATCGCAATATTATATCTCCAGAGGCAAACAAGCCACTATTAGGATGATTCAAGGTAGAAATATCAATTTTCTGCTCGCCTTGAACGAGTAATTGACCATAAGCAGCAGCAATAAAAGGAACATTAATACTGTCACGCAATCGAACTGTATTTAATGCTTGTAAAGTTAAATTTCTACCAGCAGATAACTGTCCTTGTAGGTCAAGATTATAAGCAGAGAGAGTAAAATCTTTGCCTACTAATAAATTTCCAGCATTAGTAATAGTTGCCTGAGAAGAATTTGATCCATACTGTAATCCTGGAGTCAAATTAATAGCTAGTAAAGGTGGTGCTTTTGGATTGGTTGCACTGAAGTCAAAACCTTTACTTAAAATCAAGCTATCTGCTGTACTCGCTACAAACGAACCTTGAATATCTAACTGAGCATTTTGTCCAAAGATAATGCCATTGGGATTGATTAAAAATAAATTAGCATGACCTAGTACCCCTAACGTTCCCAGAATATTTGAGGGATGATGTCCTGTAACGCGACTCAGAATATTCTCAATCTGAGGTGGATTTGCAAAATAAACTTGCTGTCCTTCTTTAATGTTAAACTCCAAAAAACTATGGAACAGATTTGCCCCTCTAGTTGCCCCACCTTCAATTAAGTCTGCTGGTCGTCCTTTTGTATTAACATTAGACCTGACTACTGACTCTTCAGTTCCTAGCGTGTTATCTGGCAAAATTTGGGCAAAAGCTTCATTCTTAGTCAAGATAGTTAAATTAATGGCTATCAAGAGGTTGACTAGATTTATCGTCCAACACGAAACTTTCTTAATGTAAATCAATGTATATCACCTTCTTAAAGAAATCACTAAAGCTTTTTTATTTATGTTATGCTATGTTATGTTAAATTTTGATAATTATCTCTTAAACTTTAACAATTAGTAAATATGACTCGAAAGACAGAAATTATGCTTCGACTAAAATATCTATTGCAATTAGTAAGTGCAACAGTAACTCTAGGTTTATCTTTTAACGCTACTTCTGCTCATGCACTCGATCTGAGTCTTTTTGGCAATCCTTCAATTAGGGATAATGGATTTGGAGATACTTGTACCGACTTATCCAGGATTTGTTTCCAGAAGCCTAAGAATGTAAATCCTAATCCTAATTTGTTTACGAGTGGAACTATTTCTGCAAGAGTAACTAGTTATTTGAGTGGATCTACAAGGATCAATATTAATGTTTTACAGCTTTCTGGACTGAACGCACAAAATGGATCGTCACCCTTCATAACTAATAATTTCATAACATTTACACAGGATTTTACATCTTCTTTAACAAGTGGAAATATATTTGCCTACCAGTTTCTTCAAGGGCAGTTCAATCAAGGTGGTAGTAATGAAGTACGGTTTAGAGTCACGGTAAATAGCGTGCCAATTACCGACTATCTCACCTCAAGCCCTCTTCCTACAAGACCAAGCTAAACCTTTCCTAGCATAGGAATAAATAACCAGC
>CAYTUO010000219.1:0-7523 GCA_964441015.1 uncultured Pleurocapsa sp. | reverse complement strand
TTGAGTAATCCTCCTCGAACGTCTCTTAATAGCTGTTGTCCGTCCATATAAATGAATCCCCCAGAGGGCATCTGCTGCACGGGGCCAATAATAGGAATTTTTGATTGGGTGTAAGCGTATCCCGTGCCAACCAACGGTAATGCAGCTATAGTAGGAACTTGAGGGTGGCGCTGCAATTGTTCTACGATGCGGACAGCGATCGCGTCTTCTCCATGACCGTTACTCAAGACAAGGAGTTGCATGAATTTGGACGAATAGCTAACTAGGTTAACAATCTTTAAAGATAACCGATTCTCGTTCCTAGTTCCTCGTTAAGTTTTCCGAAGATAAGGAAGATAAAAAGAGTTTTTCTAGGTTAAAAAATCTTTTTTGCATATATTCTGGGTACTTTAGATCCTCTGAACCTCTTCCACAATGGCAATTTAGACAAATTTCCCAGAAAAACTTTTAAGTTTGTTCTTAAGTGCCTAAACTTAGGTTGTTTTAACCATTGCATTAGATGACAATGCAATTGGTTAGGGAACAACAGTGGATCAATTAGCATTACTAGGTTTATAGCTCACAAAAACAATCAAAATCTGTTGAGCTAGCTGTAATGCTAGTTGTTTCTTTTTTTTTATTAGTCATTAGTCATCGAAGGCAGATAGCAGAAGGGCTTTTGGTGCCAGAAATTTGGCGATCTCGTTGCTAATATTGTTGAAGCTTGTACTGAATCAGAGGATGTTTGGAATCGATTTAAAGGAGGAAAAGAAGGGACGCTTTTGTTTTTTCGCTCGATTATTGAATGCGATCGCACTAGAGGATTTTCTCTTCTCACAGAAGAACTTGATCGCGCAGTCAAGCAACTCGAAATTCTGTAATTATTTCAACTATTAAATTATGAACTGGAATGCTAATCTCTATGACAATAAACACGCTTTTGTTTGGCAATATGGGGCAGATTTAATAGAAATCTTATCTCCTCAAACGGGAGAACACATTCTCGACTTAGGATGCGGTACCGGACACCTGACTAATCAAATTGCTGCTACGGGTGCAGGGGCGATCGGGATTGATAATTCTCCGACAATGATTGACCAAGCTAA
Organism: uncultured Pleurocapsa sp.; assembly: GCA_964441015.1. Lineage (GTDB taxonomy): Bacteria > Cyanobacteriota > Cyanobacteriia > Cyanobacteriales > Microcystaceae > Hydrococcus. Next base: position 6,438 of record CAYTUO010000219.1, on the reverse strand, counting down.
ACAAAATTATCCTGCTTTGCACTTTGAAATTGCAGACGGAACTAATTTTACTTTTTCAGAACCTTTTGATGCGGTATTTTCTAATGCAGTTCTTCACTGGATTAAACCACCAGAAGCTGTTATTAATTGCCTTTGGCAAGTTTTAAAACCAGGAGGACGATTTGTAGCAGAATTTGGTGGGAAAGGTAACGTTCAAGCAATCATTGATGCTCTTGATGATACGTTTCAAGAAAGTGGTTATTCAATTCCACTTGCTGCAAATTTTTGGTATTTTCCCAGTATTGGAGAGTATGCAACGCTATTAGAAAGACAAGGATTTGAAGTTCTCTACGCGACCCTTTTCGATCGCCCTACGCCTCTAGAAAATGAAGAATCAGGAATGGGTAACTGGTTAGCCATGTTCGCTGACAGGATTTTGTCTGTCATTCCCTCGGAAAAACGAGCAGAAATTCTGCAAATTATTGAAGAGAAACTGCGTTCAAAACTTTATCAAAATAATACTTGGTTTGCCGATTATAGAAGAATTCGAGTCGTGGCAAAAAAAGTAAAGAATCAGTAAATTAAAGCCACAAAGGATTCCCTTACTCCTGTCAATGCGTTATGCTGGTGGTCGAACTGGCGCTTTGGTAGCGGGCAAGCGTTTATGAAAAAGCTATTGTTGTTGGTCTTATTTATCGTCGGACTGTGGTTTGCTCTTTCTAACTTTCAAGGATTGGCAAATAAAGGGAATTATAAGTCGATAGCGCTAGACTTTCGAGACAATCTTCCCACGACAGTTATTAGCGAGCAATTGCAAGCGATCGCGCAGAAATATCACGAAACCGCAACACTTAACAGTGTTTTTTCCGTCAAAGAAAATCTCTACATTCTCAACGGCGACGAGAACTTACTGAAATCTCTAAAAAATTCTCCCCTGAAACGCTATGTAGAACACATCGAACCCAACTATATCTATCAAGCCTTAGAAGCCCCCAACGACCCAGATTACAGCAAACAGTGGAACTTACGCAGCATCAATGTAGAACGGGCATGGGATGAAACTAAGGGTTCAGGCGTTACGATAGCAATTATCGACACTGGAGTGACTCGCGTTCCTGACTTACAGCAGACAGAATTTGTTGAAGGCTTCGACTTTGTAAACGATAAAGTGAATGCTTCCGACGACCACGGACACGGCACTCACGTAGCGGGAACAGTTGCCCAATCGACTAACAACAACTATGGAGTGGCAGGAATTGCCTACGAAGCCAAAATAATGCCCCTAAAAGTCCTCTCTGCCAGTGGAGAGGGTACTGTCACAGACATTGCCGAAGCCATTCGCTATGGGGCGGATCGGGGTGCCGATGTCATTAACATGAGTTTGGGCGGTGGCGGCGAAAGCCAAGTCATGAAAGATGCGATCGACTATGCTTATCAAAAAGGCGTGGTCATCATTGCTGCCGCAGGTAACTCCAACGAAAATTCTGCCTCTTACCCTGCCCGCTATCCCCACGTCATCGGCGTTTCTGCCCTCGATCCTGCCGGGAAAAAAGCCCCTTATTCTAACTATGGGGCAGGCGTAGATATTTCCGCCCCAGGTGGTAGCAATGACGGGGCAATCCTGCAAGAGACGATCGATCCCGATACGGGCAAACCGATCTTTGCCAGTTTTCAAGGAACGAGTATGGCATCTCCGCACGTAGCAGGTGTGGCAACTTTGATTAAAGCGTCTCATGTTTCCGATCCTGATGAAGTGTTGAGTATTCTCCAACAGTCTTCCCGAAAAGTCACGGAAGATCCCTTCAATCATTACGGGGCAGGCCAATTAGATGGCGGAGAAGCCGTCAAATTAGCCCTCAAAGGCAAACTGTCTTGGCGCGACTTTTTCCGGTGGCTGCGAGATAATGGCTATCTCAGTCCTCGTTTCTGGATTGATGGCGGTGTCGTAGCCCTGTTGCCGAAAATCCTGATGGTACTAGGGTCTTATCTCCTCTATTGGTTATTACGCAATTACTTCCCCTTTGCTTGGAGTTGGTCGCTCAATAGCGGATTGATTTTAGGCAGTTCTGGATTATTCTTTCTTCGAGGAATCTATATCTTCGATCTTCCTCAGTGGCCCTTCCGAGTCATGGGCAGTTCGATTCCAGAGTTAGGCAATATCATTGGGGGTAGTCCAACCTGGAATCCTTTCTTTGCAAGCGTTTTGATTCCCTTTGTGCTGATCGCCTTGTTCCTGGGACATTCCAAATTGAAGTGGTTTGCGATCGGAACGACATTAGGTGTAGCGTCTTGTCTGGCGGTGAGTGCTGTGATGTCTCCTAACCTTGGGTGGCTGGGAACAGGTGCGATCGCCCGCACGTTCTTGGTCGTCAACGCCTTACTCTGCTTGGGCTTGGCCTATCTAGCTAGTCAAGGAGAAAAACGAGTCGGCGTGCGATAAAAGCAATAACTATCACACAGAGGCTACGCGATACTAGCAACTTAAGAAATTCCAATTCTGGAAGTTTAATCATCATTAAAAATAATTCTAAAAGACGTTAAATTCCAGCCGATCGCAGTGCCATCTCCATGAGAATCTTATGAGAACTCAACTCGCGACCGTTTTCTCCTGGTTGGCGTTGAATGTAAGTACCATCGGGTTGCAATTCCCAAGCTTGTCGATTATCCGAGAGCATAATTCCCAAGATTTCTTCTAACTCCTTGGCAATCTGCGAATCTTCTATCGGGGTAACAGCTTCTACCCGACGACTCAAGTTGCGAGTCATCCAGTCCGCACTACCGATATAAACTTCTTCCTCGCCGCCATTTTGAAAATAAAAAATGCGAGAATGTTCTAAGAAGCGACCGACAATACTAATGACGCGGATATTCTCGCTAACCCCTTCAACGCCAGGACGCAAGCAACAAATTCCTCGCACGATCAGGTCAATTTGTACCCCTGCTTGAGAGGCTTCATAAAGTGTTTCAATAATTTTAGGATCGACTAGGGCGTTCATTTTGGCGACGATGCGACCGCTTTTTCCTTGGCGACAGTGTTCTGCCTCGCGACGGATCGTAGCAACCATGCGATCGCGCATATTGACTGGAGCAACCAATAATTTACGATAGGATTTTTGTCGAGAATACCCGGTCAGGAAATTAAACAAATCTGTTAAATCTGCCCCCAATTCTTCCCGACAACTCAAAAGTCCTAAATCGGTGTATAGTTTGGCTGTTTTGGAATTGTAGTTCCCCGTGCCGATGTGGACGTAACGGCGAATTTTATTGTTTTCCTGACGCACCACTAAAACAATTTTGGTGTGGGTTTTCAACCCGACTAACCCGTAAACTACATGAACGCCAGCTTGTTCTAACTTCCGCGCCCAGGTAATATTATTTTCCTCATCAAAGCGGGCTTTCAGTTCGACTAAAACAGCTACCTGCTTGCCATTTTCGGCGGCAGCAATCAAGGCATTGACGATTGGCGAATCTCCAGAAGTCCGATACAGCGTCATTTTAATGGCCAGCACCTTCGGATCGTATGCCGCTTGAGTAATGAATTCTTCCACCGTCGCGCTAAAAGACTGATAGGGATGGTGAAGTAAGCGATCCGAGTTACGGATGAGCGTAAAAATATCTTCGCCTTCTTGTGATTCCTCATTGCGATCGCGATCGCTCACGTCTTGAGTGCGAGATAACCATGCGGGAACGACAGATGCCCAAGGAAGATCTTTGAGTTCTGGACACGATAAAGACATAAAAGACATTAAATCTTTGAGTCCTAGCAATCCTTCTACGTCATAAATATCGCTCTCTTCCAACCTCAAATCCTGCATGAGCCTATCTTTTACGTTTTCTGGCATGGAGGATTGAATTTCGAGGCGGACGGCAGATTTCCCAACTCGCCGCTTGCGGAGTTCTTGTTCGATCGCCAGCAGCAGATCGTCAGCTTCGTCTTCTTCTACGGATAAATCGGCATTGCGCGTCACTCTAAAGGGATGGCACTCCTGGATAATCATGCCAGGAAACAAAGCTTCGAGATTGTGAGCAATGATTTGTTCTAAGGGAACGCCCGTCCAGATAGAGGGCCGATCACCGTGTTGTTGTCGCAATTCTTTGGGCAGAGGAACAAAGCGAGGCAAAAGGTTGGGAACTTTGACGCGGGCAAATAATTCCTCGTCCGTGTCGGGATCTCTGACGATCACTGCTAAATTTAAACTGAGATTGGAAATATAAGGAAAGGGATGACTGGGATCGATTGCCAAAGGCGTGAGAACAGGGAAAATATGTTCTTCAAAATATTGATGGAGGTAGGTTCGCTGTTCTTGATTGAGATCGACGTAGTTAATCAGGTGAATCCCTTGAGCAACCAACTGATTTCTCAGTTCGTACTCAAAATGTCGATCTTGTTGTTTGACTAAGGGACGCAGGCGATCGCTGATAGCTTCTAATTGCTCCGATGGAGTCAACCCATCCGGCGTTAGCTTTGTCACGCCAGCTTCTACCTGTTGCTTTAACCCTGCCACTCGCACCATAAAAAATTCATCGAGGTTTGAGCTAAAAATAGCGGAAAATTTGAGGCGTTCTAGAAGAGGCGTGCGCGGATCGAGGGCTTCGTGTAAAACGCGATGATTAAATTCTAACCAGCTTATCTCTCGATTTAGATAATATTGCGGGTCTTTGAGATTGATTTCCGTGGCAGTGGTTTTGGGTTTCGACATATCCTAATTCTGGCTTGTGATTTCAGACTTTTAGAGCGTCTGCCAGCGATCCTATCTTGACTAGCCTCTGTCAAGATTATCAACAGATTAAGAAAACCTTGCCTTAACTATTTGCCATCGTGCGAATAATATCGCCCTGAGTAAGAATGCCTACGACTTTACCGTCTTGTTCGTCAACCACAGGTAAGCGGCGAATTTTCTTATCGTGCATAATTCTAGCAGCTTCTTTGAGAGAGCGATCGGGCGTAATCCCAATCGGTTTATCGCTCATGACCTCGCCAACTATTTTTCCCAAAGCTTTGTGAATCTCTTTTTCGTAACGGTTGGGATTTTGCAGATAAATCACGCTGTCAAGAATCATGATATAGGGTGGAGGTTCTACACCCGTTTCTTGCCACATCAAATCGGATTCTGAAATCACCCCAACTAATTTTCCCTCATCGTCAACGACTGGTAAGCCACTAATATGCTTTTCTACCAAAATTTTGATGGCTTCCTGTAGCGGGGTTTGCTGCTTTACCGAAATCGGATTGGGAGTCATGACATCGGCGACAGTTTTAGTCATGTTATACCTTGGATAATTATTATCGAAGCGGTTATCTTTAATTAAATTATATTTCTTCTTCCATTCTCACAATAATTAGGACAGCTAACTATAGGAACATTTTCAATAACCAATCAATCCTGTCCCTTAACGTATGTTCTAGCTAAGTCACGAATAATTGACACTCTCCGCTCGCTCATAGACGAGGCTACCAAGCATCCCGTGCTAACCTTGTGTCTTTTGATAGCCGCAGACATCGCAAGTTCTAAGATCGATTGGTTCAGAATGTATATCTTGACACAAGCTCGCTCAGTCTGGTTTAGAAGTTATTCCTGCTTCAGAAAATGCCGAACCCGAAGAGAACTCATACTCTTCGCCATAGGCTTGTTCACCATGTTGCTCTACATCTAATCCCTCTGCTTCTATGTTAGGTTGCACCCGCAGTTCCATCACTAAACTCAGAAGTTTTAGTAAAACAAATGTTCCTACCGCAGCAAAAACATAAGTCACACCGACTCCGACAAACTGAGTCCAGACAAGACCTGGATTGCCAAAGAGCAAGCCGTTATTGCCGAATTCATTGACTTCTTTAGTGGCAAAAATGCCAGTTAGGATTGCGCCTATAGTTCCCCCAACACCGTGGACGGGATAAGTATCGAGAGAATCGTCAAACTTCAATTTGACACGCAAACTAACGGCAAAGAAACAGCAAACCGAGGTAATCGAACCGATTAAAATTGCACCGATAGGAAGAACAAAACCAGCCGCAGGCGTGATTCCTACTAATCCAGCCAGAAATCCGGTGGCGATACCGACAGCCGTTGCTTTGCCCTTGAGAACCCATTCTACAATCGTCCAGGTTAGTCCTGCTGCCGCCGCCGCCATTAACGTATTCACAAAAGCAGTAGTTGCTAGAGAACCGGAAGCGACTGCACTACCGCCGTTGAAGCCAAACCAACCAAACCACAACAATCCAATACCCAAAAGTACAAAGGGAACATTATGGGGAGGATAGCTTTGGGACATGAAATTTTTGCGAGGCCCGATAATCAAGGCAGCGACAAGGGCAGAAACGCCTGAACTGATATGTACGACCGTTCCACCAGCAAAGTCAAGCGCTCCCATTGCACCGATCCAACCTTTCCCCCAAACCCAGTGGGCTAAAGGAGAGTAAATGATAGTTGACCACAGCAATAAAAACCAAAAATAGGCTTT
>CAYTUO010000218.1:0-7558 GCA_964441015.1 uncultured Pleurocapsa sp. | reverse complement strand
CTGAATGGCGGTGACAATTCCTTGTAAATCGCCCCAGATGAGGGTAATATCGCTGGCCGCGATCGCTAGATCAGTTCCAGTGCCAATGGCTATTCCTACATCCGCTTGGGCCAGAGCAGGCGCATCGTTAATGCCATCTCCTACCATAGCAACAATCTTTCCCTCAGCTTGCAGTTGCTGTACCTGGGCGGCTTTTTGCTCTGGACGGACTTCTGCCATAACCCGCTTAATTCCTACTTCGCGAGCAATGATTTCTGCGGTGCGGCGATTGTCTCCCGTCAGGATCGCCACTTCCAAACCCATTCTCTGCAAAGTACGAACGACACTGGCAGAAGATGGCTTGAGCGCGTCGCAAATGCCCATAATTCCTTGAATGTGTTGGTCAACTGCAATCCAGATGACCGTTTTGCCCAAATATTCCAACCTATCCCAATCTTGTTGCAAGGCACTCGTATCGATCCCCAATTCGGTCATCCAGCGATGAGTCCCAATCTGAACGAGTTGACCAGATACGTAACCTTGAACGCCACTCCCCGCGATCGCTTCAAAGTTCTGCGATTCTTTCAATTCTACTGTCTGAGACTGGGCATAACCTACTACAGCCTCTGCTAGGGGGTGTTCTGAATTTTGTTCGACTGATGCGGCTAGTTGAATGAGTTTCATTTCCTTGCCATTGGCAATGCCGTTAACGGTTACCAAGTCGGTGACAGTAGGCTTACCTTGAGTGAGGGTTCCAGTTTTATCGAAAACGATCGCTTGTATTTTGTGCGCTAGTTCCAGGCTTTCTGCGCCTTTAATCAAAATGCCATTTTCTGCTCCTTTTCCCGTACCGACCATAATAGAGGTAGGCGTGGCCAAACCCAAAGCACAGGGACAGGCAATAATCAACACCTCGACCGTTGTCACGATCGCCAGGGTTGGATTTCCCATCATATTGAACCAGATGATAAAGGTAGCGATCGCGATCGCAATTACGCCAGGAACGAACCATTCGGTGACTCGATCTGCGAGTTTCTGAATCGGAGCTTTTGAGCCTTGCGCTTGCTGCACTAGCTTGACAATTTGTGCCAAGAATGTATCTTTCCCCACTCGCGTTGCTCGAAACTTGAAGCTGCCAGTTTTGTTAATCGTAGCGCCAATGACTTCATCGCCCAGTTGTTTTTTCACGGGAACGCTTTCTCCGGTGACCATCGACTCATCGACTGTCGAGGAACCCTCGATAATCTCTCCGTCTACGGGAATTTTTTCACCAGGGCGTACCACAATGAGATCTCCGACTAAGACTTCAGAAATGGGGAGATCCCTTTCTCTACCGTTGCGGATGACGCGGGCCGTTTTCGCCTGTAATCCAATGAGTTGGCGAATCGCTTCTGACGTTTGTCCCTTAGCGCGATTCTCAAGTAGCCTTCCCAACAGAATCAGCGTAATGACTACTGCTGAGGCTTCATAGTAAACATGGGGGGTTAATCCAACTCCTCTGAGAAATCCAGGAAAGAGTGTCACGAATAGGGAATAGAAATAGGCTGCACTGGTACCGAGGGCGATCAGGGTATCCATCGTCGCAGTATGATGTTTGAGAGCTTTCCAACTATTGGTGTAGAAAGACTTGCCACACCAAAACTGCACGGGTGCGCTCAGGATTGCTTGAAACCAGAAATGATGCAGCCAGATGGGAATGAAGGGAATTTGTAACCCTGTCATGGCAGGCAGTGAGCCAATGACTAGGATCGCGCTAATCAGTCCACCCACCCAGACTTTTTGGCTTAAATCTCGCATTTCTGCCCGTCTCGCCCGACGTTCGCTATCGTCGTCTGGGGCAAATACGTCTTGTTCTTGTATTGCTTGAGCAGAGTAGCCAAGGTCATCGATCGCCTTTTGAATGGCATTTGGGTTCGTTTGGCTGGATTCATAGGTAACGGTGGCTTGTTCGGCAGCGAAGTTAACGTTGCATTCGCTCACTCCCGAAACCGAACGAATGGTGTATTCAACTGTGTTAGCACAGGAAGCACAACTCATGCCTCCGATTTTGAAGGTAGCTTTATCCATATCTTGCCTCGCTCGCATTCAACACAAATGCGATCTAGATCGCTATGACTAGCTTGCTCTCTCCTGTTAACTGGAGAGTCAAGGGGTTAGCTACAGACCCTGTTAAGTTACTGAAGATCGAAAGATACGTCTTCGTATAGTGCTGCCATCGTTCCCTCAAAATCAATACTTTGAAGCTGATATGAATCCTGTTGCGAGGTGTAGGACTGCAAGATCCATAACCCGTCATCGCCGCGCCGAAAACACTCGACACGCTGCCGTTTGGTGTTGATTAAAACGTATTCTTGTAGGCTTTCGATCTGCTGGTAGTCGGCAAACTTGTCGCCGCGATCGAAGGCTTCTGTGGAGTCAGATAAAACTTCGATAATTAGGTTGGGAAATTGTTTGTAAACTAACGTTTCCCTGTCGCGATCGTCACAAGTAACCATGACATCGGGGTAGTAAAAGCGATTGAGGGATTGGATACGTACCTTCATGTCGGCAATGTAAACTCGACAGCCTGAATTGCGGACGTGGTTGCGTAAAAGTGCAGCTAGATTAAGTGCAATCGTGACGTGGGCATCGTTAGCGCCTGCCATCGCGTAAACTTGCCCGTCGATGTATTCGTGCTTGATATCGCTGTGTTCCTCCAGATGGAGGTATTCTTCAGGGCTTAAATCAGTTGATTGGGGAAAAGCAATCATAATAATTCTTTAAGTAATCGATTTTTGAGTAACTCATCTCTGCGAGATCGCCTCTTCTGCGGTAGGATTTAATTTTCTTGAGTTTATTCGGCGTTTATTTTTGGATTGTAGAAGCAATGCTCTCTTCCAAACCTTCTATCGCTAAGACTTCTTGGGCGCTACCTGTTCTATTTGCCATCTTTTTTGTCTCAGGTTTTACTGCACTTTTATACCAAGTTGTATGGCAGCGAATGCTAGGGCTGTTTTCTGGCTCCGATGTCCGCTCTGTAACAATTGTAGTCGCATCCTACCTAGCGGGACTGGGACTGGGAAGCTTAATTGGGGGTATTTTGAGCGATCGCCTCAGCAATCGTCAAATTGTACAGACTTACGGCTTTTGTAATCTGGGGATCGCTGCTTTTGCCGTATTCAGTCGCTTTTTATTTTACGACTTACTCTTCCTCCAGTTGAGAGATCTGGCGCGATCGCCCGCTTTAATGCTATCGATTGTTTTCATTAGCCTATTAATCCCAACAATTCTCATGGGGTTGTCGCTGCCTCTATTATCCAAGGCGATCGGTCGCAGTGCCAACAAAGCGGCACCTCGTATCGGTTTGCTCTATGGGGTTAATACCTTGGGATCGGGGCTGGGATCGCTCATCTCTGGCTGGTACATCATCGGAACTTTGGGATATGAAGGGACGGTTTATCTGGGAGCTATTTTAAATGCTCTAGTGGGGATCGTGGCTTTGGGAAGTGCCTACCAGTTTGAGCGCGATCGCCACTCCCAGAATGCAGAGATTGTCACAGTTAACCAGCCTAAAGTCCGTTCTGTAAAAGAGTGGTGTCTCTTAGTCTTTCTTTCGGGTTTCGTAGCGATTTCCTTAGAAATTATCTGGTTTCGTGTCTTGGATGTAGCACTGCAATCGAATGCTTATACCTACGCTCACTTGCTAGCTTTCATCTTGGCCAGTAATGCCGTGGGAAGTCTGCTAGGCGCAAAAGCGATTCGATACATTCGCAAACCGCGACAAGTATTTTTATCCATTCAGGGGATTGTTGCAGCTTATTCAGCGATCGCCATCTGGCTAATCGGTCTATACTGGCAATCTCATCGAGATCTTCGCGCCGACATAGGCTATATCGATCCCAAAAACATTAGCGCGGCGGTGGTTTTTAAATATCTGGTTTTGCCAATGGTGATGATAGTATTACCCAACCTACTACTGGGCTTTTATTTCCCGTTGGTACAAAAGGCAGTTCAAACCGACGATCGCACAATTGGACAGCGAGTTGGTCTAATTCTGGTAGCGAATATCCTTGGCAATACGACAGGCAGTCTTTTGACGGGTTTGTTGTTGCTCGATAAATTGGGAACGGCGGGATCGTTGCGGTTGCTTGCCTTATTAGGCTTGGGATTCGTCCTGGCGATCCGTCCAAACTGGATGAGAGCAAAGCCTATCGGTGCCTTAGCCCTCATTTTGCTGGCTACTGTCGCCTTCTTCCCCACTAATACCCGCCTCTGGAAAGCTCTACACGGGATTGAACCTCAAGAATATTTCCTCGTCGCTGAGGACTCAACAGGCGTAGCTGCTATTGGCGAAACTAACCGACAGGGCATTTTATTTGCTAGCGGACAAGCTGAAGCAAATTTCCCCTATCTGCACGTCCACGCGCTATTAGGGACTATACCCGCCTTACTCCATCCCAATCCGGCTCAAGTAATGATTATTGGTTTAGGTTCGGGAGGAACGCCCCACACCATCGGAGTCAACCCGCTAACCCAAAACGTTCGGATTGTCGAAATTTTGGGGGCTGAGTTGCCCGTGCTACGAGAGTATGCGAAAACCCCAGTAGGTAAGCCTCTTAGCTTTCTCTTCCAAGATCCTCGTTACGCTATTGTCGTTGGCGATGGACGCAGGGAACTGATACTTGCCGATCGCAAGTTTGACATCATTGAAGCAGATGCCATTCAGCCCTGGCGATCGCGTGCGGGGATGCTCTATTCACAAGAATTTTTCCAAGAAGTGCGATCGCGCTTAGCCCCTGGAGGTTTCTTCGTCGAATGGAATGTTGGGACAGAGGCAGAACAAACCTTTCGCAACGTTTTTCCCTATGTCACTAGGCTGGATCTGAGCGGGAATTTGAGCGTTTTGATCGGCAGCGAGCATCTTGTTGACTTTAATCGAGAAGCATTACTGACTAAGCTAGATTCGCCAGCCGTGTTAGATTTTCTGGCAAAAGCCGGCGTTAATGTAGAAGGAATTCGCACCGATGTAAAAGCCGCAGGTTTACAGATCTACTCTCACGCCAAGGACGGTCAACCCAAAGCGATTAATACAGATTTGTTTCCGCGATCAGAATACTATCTGAATCGTCCTTCAAGTTAAATTTGCTCTCACGCTCCAAACGCTCCAGACGCAAAGGAAGTATGACTGGTATTCTGGGATAAGGTGGTATTAGATTCTGTTTAGATGGGATGCGCGATAATAAAATCGTAGCCTGCCTAGAATTCATTAAGCCTTCATGCAGTTTGAATGGGACGAAGCGAAAAATCTTGAAAACATTCGCAAACACAGAATTGACTTCGTAGATGTTCCTAAAATGTTTGAGGGTTCGATGCTGGTTGAACTAGATAATCGTATTGACTACGGCGAGGATCGCTGGATTGGAATCGGCTTCTTGGGAAACAGCGTAGCGGTTGTTGTCTGGACAGAACGGCAAGGCGATATCATCCGTATCATTTCAGCACGAAGAGCAAACCAATATGAGCGTAAACGATTCGAGCTATACCTCACATACTGATTGGGCAGCATTAGAAGCGATGACAGATGAGGAGATCGACTACTCTGATATTCCACCGCTAAGCGAGGAATTTTTTGAAAAAGCGACTTTGAGAATTCCGCCTGCTCAAGCTCGTAACCTGATTCAACTCGATCCTGATGTAATGGCATGGTTTCAAGCCCAAGGCACAGAATACAAGAGTCTAATCAACTCAGTCTTACGCCGTCATATTGAGGAGAGTAGCGGCAAACACAAAGTCTAACTGGTGAGAAGGTGATTGGTGATTGGTGATTGGTGACTCATCAGTTATCAGTTATCAGTGAATGAATCAATCCAAAATCTAAAATCCAAAATCTAAAATCGATTGACTGGTGATTGGGAGCAGAGGGGCTTCAGGGGCAGGAGAGATGTCATAGATTCAACCTCCTATGAATCTTTTTCAAAATCTTTTGACAATATTTTTAAGGCAGCAAGATTTTTAATTTTCAATCATGCTAAAAAGTCACGAATTTTCAGGACTCTAGCTAAGGTCGGAGATACTTGCATGACTTGCCCTATCTAAATGCCGATTTAGCCTTCTGTGTTCGGCGCGATCGCCTTGTGGCTCAGTTCTTTTGATACCATTTTGCTAAGTGAGTGTGATTTCGATTTTGGATTTTTCCCACAGATGAATCTGAGGGCTTGCAACCAATTTTATTCTCGGTCATCTATCATTTTTTCTGGGGTCAGCCGCCATCAAAAGGGAGGAAATTGTTGACATTCGAGGAGCCATCCTTTATTATCGTGCCCCATGTCCTTTTTAAAATGTGACCCATCAATAACTCTCATGAATAAGGTCGCAGAATCATTAGAACAGCTTTGGCGCTCCCGCCTTCTCAAAGACGAACCCAAACAAACTCAACTAGAGCAAGACGGTATTGTTAACTGGTTGCTCGGAGAAGAGCGAGCGAGGTTTGAAGACTTAGCACCGGAACGATTGACGATCGCTCAGCAAGGAATGGACTATCGCTACCGGATTTTGCGTCAGCGCTATTTAGGCGTTCATCCGACAAAAGCTTATCACAACCTGATCGCTCGTTTGGGTTCTATTGTCATGCTACGCAATAAAATCCGCACCTGGGTAGCGCTGAGTCGCGATCGCCAGCAAGCTGTCACGGATGTTCTCCAAGAAGTGATTCAGGAGATGTTGAATAGCGATCGCTACATTCAAGGGCAAATTACTTGGATCTCGCAATGTACTAAAAACGAGCGTTTGCGTAATAGTTTGCTTTTGGCCAGTATTGAAGAGTATTCTCTGCGTCCCATTCGCAATCAGCCTTTGTTAGTCTATCGCTTCGTCAATTTTCTGCGCCGTTCTCAACGGGGGGGGATGACTCAGGTGCCTCAAAAAGAAATGGTGCGCTTGATTTCTGAAGAAATTAACGTCGATGAATCGGATTCTGCTGTTAGTTTGTTGGATGCTCAGGCGATCGCCGATTATCAAGAAAGCCAAAACTGGGAGGAAAAGCAAGTTCTGCGGTTCAAAGTGCAACAAGAATTCGAGAGTTATTTAGCTGAAAAGGTTGGCGAGGAAGCCATACAGTGGTTGAGGCTTTATCTTCAAGGACGTTCTCAAGAAGCGATCGCGCAAAGTTTAAATTTACCGATCAAGCAAGTTTATCGCCTGCGAGAAAAAATTGGCTATCACGCCATTCGCGTCTTTGCCATGAAGGGAAATCCCGAATTGGTGGCCAACTGGTTAGAAATTTCTCCAAAAGAGCATAATTTAGGACTCACACCTAGACAATGGGAAGCCTATTGCCAGAATTTAACGCCTGTCCAGCGCCAAATCATCGAACAGTTGAGAGCGGGTAAAAGCCTAGACGCGATCGCCGAAGAATTAAACTGGAAAAAAAGCCAACTGATCGGCGAATGGAGCAAGCTTTATCTAGCCGCGCAAGAGCTACGCAGCGATGGGACTATCTCCTAATATCGATTACCTAAATGCAAGAAAACAGATGATGAGCGGGGGCGAGGGGGGCGGGTGAGGGGGGACCGGGAAAAGTGGGGCGGGACCAATTAACCCA
>CAYTUO010000217.1:0-7636 GCA_964441015.1 uncultured Pleurocapsa sp. | reverse complement strand
AATGGGGAGCGATCGCATCCGACAAACTTCAAACAATTTCCGCGTCTGTGGTTCCAATCCTTTTGCCGCATCGATTAACATGACGGCATTATCTGCTGCTGCCAGGGTACGATAGGTATCTTCGCTAAAATCTTGGTGTCCTGGCGTATCTAACAGGTTAATCTGATAATCTTGATACTCGAATTGCAAAACGGTTGAGGTGATGGAAATTCCCCGTTGCTGTTCCATCTCCATCCAGTCAGAAGTCGCTTTTCGTTGCGCTCGTCGTGCTTTCACTGCACCCGCTTGATGTATTGCGCCACCGTAGAGTAACAGTTTTTCTGTCAAAGTCGTTTTTCCCGCGTCTGGGTGGGAAATAATCGCAAAATTCCGTCGCCGTCCAACTGCTTGCTCTAATTCGGTTTCTATCTCAGTCGTCATACTTATACTATTTAACAATCTTTTACAATTGTAGGTTTTCAATCGTAGATTGGAGCCGAACTCAAGCGTTAAGAAGTCCAGTAAAATTTTTTTCAATAGATTACTGAATAAATGTCCCATTCTAAGTAGATTAAAATTCCGAGCTTTGACAATTAAGCGATCGCTAACTGTTTCTACTCGGAACTACAGTTAATTTTCAATTAGAATTGTTGACTTTATTTATCTTTCAACCAACTGAACATCGCCCGCAAATCTTTACCCACTTCTTCAATGGGGTGTTCTGCTTCTTGACGGCGCATAGCAGTAAATCCGGGTTTACCTGCTTGATTTTCTAGGACAAATTCGCGAGCAAATTGACCAGATTGAATTTCACTTAAGATTTTCCGCATTTCAGCACGGGTTGCCTCGGTGACAATGCGAGGACCACGAGTGAGATCGCCATACTCTGCGGTATTGGAGATGCTATCGCGCATTTTTGCCAAACCGCCTTCTACGATCAGATCGACGATCAGTTTGACTTCATGGAGACATTCAAAATAGGCTAACTCTGGCTGATAGCCCGCAGCAACAAGGGTTTCAAATCCAGCTTTAATTAATGCTGTCAAACCGCCACAGAGAACGACTTGCTCGCCGAATAAGTCAGTTTCGGTTTCTTCGCGGAAGGTGGTTTCTAGGATACCTGCGCGAGTGCCACCGATTCCTTTAGCATAGGCCATAGCGCGATCGCGAGCTTGACCAGTAGCATCTTGATACACAGCAAACAAGCAGGGAACGCCTTCGCCTTGTTCGTAGGTGCGTCGTACCAAATGTCCGGGCCCCTTGGGCGCAACCATCACTACGTCTACATTGGGTGGAGGGACAATTTGTCCGAAATGAATATTAAAACCGTGGGCGAATAACAATACTTTACCGTCAGTTAAATAGGGTTCAATTTCATTTTTATAGATGGCCTTCTGTACCTCATCCGGTAGCAAAATCATAATCCAGTCGGCCGATGAAGCAGCATGAGCGACATTATAGACCGTTAATCCTTCTGCTTCAGCTTTTTTGGCAGATTTGCTGCCCGGATACAGCCCCACAATGACGTTCATGCCGCTATCTCTGAGATTGAGGGCGTGGGCGTGACCTTGAGAACCATAACCGATGATGGCAATGGTTTTACCAGCTAATAGGTCTAAATTGGCATCTCCGTCGTAATACATCCGAGTCATGGGGCTGTCTCCTTCTTCCAAGTATTCTCTTCCTGCAAACTTTTCATTGTACTGCAAAACCGAACTGTTACTAATTTTTATTGGGGAGAAAGGCGTGGTTCAAATCAGGATTACACTTTTGGGAAAGTTGCAAAACCTCAAAACCTTCATCAGACAGAATGCTGAAAAAACGAAGATTTCAATTCCTGGCTTTACTCCTCTTGGCTGGAGTAGTTACAGCATTTGTTCTCTTGTTTACCCCGAAACCCCTTGTTAGGCGAACCTCAGATTATGCATTCACCAGTCAATTAGCCATAAATCAGCCAAGTTATTACTGGGTTAAACAAACCCTTGACCCAAAACTATACCGACCGATAGACAATTGGGTGGGTCGTCTTATTCTCCCAAAACCCGAAGAATTTCAACAAAAGACTTTACCGGACAAGGATTGGGCTTGGTTAGAAGTCTATCAGGCTCCCTCTGACCGACAGGATTTAGTGGGGCAAAAGGTTCGCTTGGGATGGCAACGATCGCCGCTACTTGATCGATACTTGCAACTGGTGACGACGGATATTCAATTCACCGCCGCCGCCCACAAAAGTGAACAGCAAGGGAATGTAGTTCCCCTTCGTCTCAATGGTCGTTCTCAGGTGGGTCCCCTGCAAGCCCTAGCGGGTGCTAGACCGGAGAATGATGTGTTAGTCAGTTTTAAACAAGCTCAAGTCACAAACACGCAGGAGCAAACGACAGTCAGGGTTGAGAAGATGCCTTTGATGGTGACGGGTCGCTATGTGGGTTTGGTGAAAATCCTCGGCGAAGCCCCTGGAAAATCCAAAACCGATATTCCCGCCAATTGTCCGGGTTCCCCTCCCTGTCCCAGTGAATTACTGCGCGTCAAACACTACAATCCCCAAACTCGCCAATTTGACGGCGTTGAAGAAGCGATTCGGATTCCCCAACAATCCTTGGTATCGGGCGATCGCTTTATGTCTACCCCTCGCGACCTAGCCGATTCAACCGAGGGCAAAGCTGGGTGGTATATCTATGGCGCACAAGGTAAAGACGGCTTATTTACGGTACAGGCGCTCCGACCGCGATCGCTGTTTCAACTTCAGCCGACGGAGAGGGTTTTTGGACTGGGGTCAGGTTCGGATTACATTGCTCGCGGCAACTGGAAAAATACTCCCGACCGGAAAGGAACAGCCCAACGGGTTTTGGTAGATCCCCACCGAGATTTCCCCGAAGTGGCCTTGGCAGAATGGAAAGAAGGCGATCGCGGGTTAGGGATTCACTTATTTGGAGGCATTGGCGGAGAAAAAGGCGAATCGGTCACAGGGGGAACGGTGACAGGACACTTTGCCTACTTCTTGTTCCAGGTGATCCGCGACCCCTTTACCCAGGAACTGCAATGGGACATCTCCTACGATCAGGTCTATGCCCATAATCCCCAGGGCATCCTATCGGGGAGTCAAAGCTGGGCGAACTATATGGGTAACTTGCAACGAGGGTGGCTCAATGCTCGTCCCACTTCCAATGTGATGATCAAATTAGATGTGCTTCAGGATTACAATTTTGGGGGCATTCCCCTATCTCCCTTAACGGAATTACAACGGCAACTGGAAATTATGATGGCCCGCTACCGCACCGGGGATGGAACGGGAGATTCCAGTGTGACTCCGGCGGCTTCCTGTGTTCAGGACTCCAACCAAGCCCTTTACATCACGATTGAAACGCTTAAAGAGCAGATTAAGAGAAATCCAGAAATTGCTGAGGGGTTAAACAACCATCCCGATGACCCCCAAACCCGACGCTTTCAAAAATTAGTGCAACTGGGCGATCGCCTCTATCAAGTTTTAACCCCCAGGGGCGTAATCCGAACGGATTGGCAGCAAAATGCAGAAACTTTAGCGGGAGTCAAAAAACACCAGCGTTATCCTTTCATCCAACAAGATACCCTCGCCACTGCCCTGTTGAGTTGGCAGTCGATGCTCCCCCGCAACGCTCATGACATCATCAGCACCATTTTTCTAGAACAGGGAGCAACGCTTTGGTTTTTACGTACTAATCAAGTCGGCGGTTCCCTGCCAGAGAGCCTGCCTCTGGCTCCGACCAGGCTCTTTGGAGAAGTGCCGATTCTTTCTCATAGCTTGCGTCGCATCTTGGCCTCGATGATTCTTTTACCGGATCGCCAGGATTGGGGCATGACAGTTTTATTGCTATTAGCCTATGGCGCGATCGCTGTTCCGATTGGGGTAAAAGCAGGCTTTTTACAATGGCGACCTATCCGACAAAAACCGATTCAGTTCGTCAAAACCCTAGTTTTTCTATTTCTTTGTCCGGCACTGTGGGAAGAACTGGTCTTTCGCGTGATTTTGTTGCCTTACCCGGACGAGCTTAACTCTCCTGTCATTACCTTTGGCTGGGCAATGTTGAGTTTGACTCTCTTTGTTCTTTACCAGCCGCTGAATGCCCTTACTCTTTATAAAGCCGGAAATCCGACCTTTTTTCAACCCGTTTTTTTAGTTTTAACCGCCTTACTAGGTTTAACTTGTACGATCGCCTATTGGCTGACAGGTTCTCTCTGGGCGATCGCGTTGATTCATTGGGTCGTCGTGGTCATCTGGCTACTCTGCTTAAACGGGTTGTCTAGGGTGAGCGAAAAAAAGAGTGGGGAGTAGTTAGCCTCTAGCGTGCCCGTAACCCTAAAAATGTGTTAGATAAAAAGAGGACAGCTAAAGCTTGCACATAGAGTAACATGGCATCCTCTTCTTCAATTGCAGTAAGAGAACTTCCTCTGTTTCCTCTCCCAGAGGTAGTGTTATTTCCCGGTCGCCCTCTTCCGCTTCATATTTTTGAATTTCGCTACCGCATCATGATGAATACCATTTTGGAGGACGATCGCCGTTTCGGAGTGTTAATGGTCGATCCCACTAGCGGGGAAATTGCGAAAGTAGGCTGTTGTGCTGAAATTCTTCGTTTTCAACGCTTGCCTGACGATCGCATGAAAGTTTTAACGTTGGGACAGCAGCGTTTTCGAGTCTTGGAATATGTCCGCGAAAAGCCCTATCGCGTCGGTTTAGTAGAATGGATCGAAGATGAACCGCCCACGGAAGACCTCAGACCTCTAGCCAGAGAGGTAGAAAGGTTGCTGCGAGATGTAGTACATCTATCTGCTAAGTTGCTCGATCAAAAGATTGAACTCCCAGACGATCTGCCTAGCTTGCCTCTAGAGTTATCCTATTGGGTAGCAGGAAATCTCTATGGCGTGGCTTCAGAACAGCAAGCACTTTTGGAAATGCAGGATACTGTTGCTCGCTTGCAACGGGAAGCAGACATTCTCACCTCCACTCGCAGTAATCTAGCAGCGCGTACAGCCCTTAAAGATGCGCTAAAAAATTAATCTACTACTGTCGCTTGAATTGGCAAAACCTCATAACTCCCAAAGATTTTTAAGATTTCTATGTGAGTCGATAGTTCACCTAAAGCTTCTTGAGTCGATGCTTCGGTGGCACTAGCTTCTAGATCGATGAAGAATAAATACTCGCCGAGCGATCGCTTGGTGGGACGAGACTCGATATGACTGAGATTAATTCCTCGATTGGCGAACACTTGCAGGGGTTTGACCAAGGCACCAGGAAGGTTAGCAGGAACGCTAAACGCTAGAGAGGTACGGCTTCCTTTCGCAGTGGGGGTCAATCCTACGACCCAGAAACGAGTGCAATTATCGGGGTAATCGTTAATATCGGCCGCTAGAATGGGAACATGATATAACTTTGAGGCACGGGGAGCAGCGATCGCGCCTGATTGGGGATCTTGACTAATTTGCCGTACTGCTTCTGTGGTGGAATTGGTAGGAATAATCTGAACCGAAGGGAGAAACTTTTCTAGCCATTTCTGACACTGCGCTAGGGCTTGAGGATGGGAGTAAACCGTGTGTATTTCAGTTAAAGTCGTTCCGTGGGATAGCAGCGCGTTAGATATGGGCAGAATTAGCTCTTGTTGAATTTGTAGCCGATCTAACTCCCACAGCATATCTAATGTAATAGCAACACTGCCTTCTGTGGAATTTTCGACAGGAACTACTGCTAAATCTACCTGTTGGTCGTTCACTGCGCGAAGCGTTTGAGCAATGCTGGGATAAGGACACAAAAGGGATTCCTGGCCCTTTTCTTGGGTTAGCCAACTGGCATAAGCTAAGGCGGCCGTTTCTGCATTCGTTCCTGTCGGGCCTAAATGGGCAATAGAAATTGTCATAAACTTTAACCTAACGATTCAAAAAAATCTTTCATTAAAAAGAGCTAACTGAAGCTTTTGTCAAGAGAAAGCCAAATTTTGTCATTTATTCTCATAAATATTGTAAATTTTAGCTAAGAATTGCTTTAATTTCTCATTAAGCAGTAAGATAAGCTAATCAACTTCCCCAATTTTGAAGTTTTGTAAAGTAAAATTAAGGAATAAGACGAATCTGAATTTTGTCTTTTATGAATATACATTTAACTGCCTCAGAATCGCTAGAAATCGCTGTTGAAGAACAAAGTGTTCCTATTCAACATTATCTGCGCCAACCGCAACGCTTGGTAAGCGCGATCGCCGATCCCAAACGAATGGAGCAACTATCAGAGTCACATTTTCGCCTGAAAATGCGTCCCTTGAATTTTATGGATATGTACCATTTTCAACCCACTGTTATTCTGAAAGTTTGGACGGGAGCGAGCGGGACAGTTTATTTAAACTCTGAAAGCTGCGAAATCCGAGGAATCGATTATATTAACGATCGCTTTTTTCTCAACGTTAAAGGGAAGTTGTTTCCTCATCAACACAAGGACAAAACCTATCTCCAAGGTCGAGCAGATTTAGAAGTAAAAGTCGAGTTGCCACCTGCTTTGTGGGTTACGCCCAAACCTTTATTAGAAATCGCAGGAAACGGATTAGTCAAAGGCGTTTTATCGCGAATTAAGCAACGATTGCTCGGTCAGTTATTAAAAGATTACTGTCAGTGGGCTAAGCAAAATAACGAACTCAGCAACATCACTCATGCGTCAGCCCTTCCAACAGCAGACCATCTCATCATCTAAGCATTAATAAAAGTTAAAACTCAATAAGAATTTAGTGCCTGACAGCTTACAAAAGCGATCGCTCTTCTCGCCATTGGGTGACTAATTGCTGAAGAAGTTTGCGATTAATTTTTCCTTGTTCGTTCCGGGGCATAGTTTCGACTGAAAGCCATAATTTAGGTTGTTTAAAACGAGTCAGTTTTCCCTCAATTGCCAATTGGATCTGTTGAGAGGAAATATTCGGATTGTCAGGAAGATAAACAGCAGTAATAATCTGGCCCCAATAGCGATCGGGCATCCCAATTACTGCAACATCTATCACTAAATTAGTTGCTCTAATAACAGCTTCCACCTCGCAGGGAAAGACATTTTCCCCCCCAGTAACGATTTTCTCGCTACTACGACAAATAATATTTAGGTTCCCTTCGACATCCAAAAATCCAAGATCATCTGGATAAAAAATTCCTGATTCTGGAAATGGTTCGGGGTAATATCCCAGTGCTAAGGAAGAACTTTGAATAGCAATTCGACCTGTTTGGTTAGAATCTAGAAATTTCCCGACTTCAGTGCTAATTTTTACTTTGGCGTGTGGCAAAACTTGACCGCTACTATTATTCCCACTGAGAAAACTTTCAGGTTTGAGAGTAGCGATCTGTGAAGCCGTTTCAGTCATACCATAGGTAGGAGCAAGTTTGATTTGATAAAATCTCGCCTTTGCCAACAGTTCAGGCCAAGTAGGTGCCCCGCCCACTAAAACTGTCCGACAGCGAGACAGCCAAGCTCTCAGATTAGGTTCGCTCAATAGACAGTGCAACTGAGTGGGAACTAAGGAAATAAAAAACTCGGTGGGGTCGAAATTACACCAATTACCGGTTTTGAGTTCCTTAAAGGGAATAATCAATAACTGACCGCCAGAGGTGAAAGAGCGCATGAATTGCATTAAACCGCTAACATGATAAAGCGGCAGCACAC
>CAYTUO010000216.1:0-7638 GCA_964441015.1 uncultured Pleurocapsa sp. | reverse complement strand
AATCCTTTCATCCAAAATCTAAAATCCTTTCATCGGGAGAATCTAAAATCCAAAATCGATTGACTGGTGACTAGGATAACGGAGAAGTAATTTAAGATAACCTATCTCTAGATCTCCTAATCACTAATCACTAATCACCAATTCCCCATTCCCTATTTTCAATTCCCAAATCGAAATGTCAGCGCTACTAGAAGGTTTATTTAACGGGATTAGCATTGGTTCAGTCTTGCTGATTGCAGCGTTAGGGTTAGCCATCGTCTTCGGACTCATGGGCGTAATTAATCTTGCTCATGGGGAGTTGATGATGCTAGGGGCTTACACGACTTTTGTAGTACAAAATGCCTTCAAACCATTGGGCGAACCCTGGTTTAGTTTCTATATCTTCTTTGCCCTACCAATGGCGTTTTTAGTTGCAGGTTTAGCGGGGTTAGCCCTAGAAAGGGGAGTGATTCGCTTTCTCTATGGACGACCATTAGAAACGCTACTGGCAACTTGGGGCGTGAGTCTCATCTTGCAGCAGTTCGTTCGCAGCGTTAATTGGTTATTCGTTATTGGAATTGTTGTCTTTTGCCTTCTGTTTTTTGGAGGACTATCGATTCTTCGCCGTCGTCTAGATTGGGAGAGAATTCGGACTGGGGCAATGACAATTATGTTTTGTTTGTCTGCGGCGATCGCGACTGCGATCGGAATTATCATAGGACAAACAGGACAAAAAGTCTTGATTCGGCCCTGGTTTAGCGCGAGAAATGTTGACGTAACCGCCCCTGCATGGTTGAGAGGCGGATTTCCAGTGGCAGGTTTTCAACTCCCCTATACCCGATTGTTTATTATTGTTTTAACCATCATTTGTCTGCTTGGCACCTACTGGTTTTTGAACCGTTCTAACTGGGGATTGCGAATTCGTGCCGTTACGCAAAATCGTTCCATGAGTGCTTGTTTGGGGATTCCTACCAACAAAGTAGATGCCCTAACCTTTGCCTTGGGTTCTGGACTCGCGGGAATTGCAGGATGTGCGATTAGTTTCCTGGGTTCTGTTGGCCCGAATACGGGACAAAACTATATTGTCGATACCTTCATGGTAGTCGTGGTAGGCGGTGTCGGCAATTTAATCGGTACGATTGTTGCTGCTTTAGGAATTGGTATTCTTAATTACCTCATCGGAACGGGAACTTTGGCATTATTACTCCTACCCGTTCAAGCTTTGAAGCCTCTGGTAGATTTCTTTAACTTTTTTGCGACTACCAGTATGGCAAAGGTAACGATCTTTGCTTTAATTATTGCCTTTTTGCAAGTCAAACCTGCTGGACTATTTCCACAAAAAGGACGCACGGCTGAGTTATAAATTCTCAATTCTCAAGGCTGGATTCTGAAAGTGTTGTCTTGCTTTCAGAAAGATCTAAATAGCTGAAAAAAATTATTGGAAATATATTAATGGGAACTCAAAGGATTAGGAAAAAGCCAGGGAGATTCTTGATTGAAGGTTTATCGATATTGGCGATCGCGCTGATTTTAGCAGTGATTATGCCAATGTTATTACCAGCCTTTCGTCTCAGATTACTCGGAAAATTTTTGGCACTAGCAATAGCCTCGCTGGGAATAGATTTAATTTGGGGTTATACTGGATTGCTCAGCTTAGGACATGGTATCTTTTTTGCCCTTGGCGGCTATGGGTTTGCCATGTATTTAAACTTACAACTTCCTCCGGGACAATTACCAGAATTTTTTAGTCTTTATGGCGTAAGCGAATTGCCGTGGTTTTGGAAGCCTTTCTATTCTTTTCCCATGACAATTATTGCGCTGATTTTAGTTCCTAGTATTGTGGCTGGCTTACTCGGTTATTTAATCTTTCGTAACCGAATTAAAGGCGTTTATTTTTCTATTTTGACTCAGGCAGCGCTATTAGTTTTCTTCAATTTTTTTAACGGACAGCAAAAGTTAATTAATGGAACCAATGGACTCAAAACAGATACGCAAACCATTTTTGGAGTCTTGGCAAGTTCGCCGCAAGTGCAATTAGCATTTTATGAATTTACAATTTTGTTTTTAATCCTTATTTATTTGCTGTGTCGGTGGTTAACAAGTGGACGGTTTGGCCGCTTATTAGTTGCCATTCGAGATGATGAAACGCGGGTGCGTTTTTCCGGCTACGATCCGACTGGATTTAAAGTATTAGTCTTGGCAATTTCTGGTGTGATCGCTGGAATTTCTGGGGCACTTTATACCGTACAAACAGGAATTATTACCCCTAGTAATGCTTTAGGCGTTGCTTTCTCAATTGAAATGGTCATTTGGGTTGCCGTAGGCGGTAGAGCAACCTTGTATGGAGCCATTTTCGGAACTCTGATAGTGAGATGGGCACAAACACTTTTAAGCGAACAATTTCCCGAAGTTTGGTTATTTTTCCAAGGCGCACTCTTTTTAATCGTTGTGACGGTTCTTCCCGATGGAATAGTGGGAGGATTTAATCGCTTGCGATCGCTCTTAGGGTTCCGTCCGCGTCTAGTGACTTATCCCAATATCGAAGAAGACCCAGAAATCCAAAAAGAACGAGAAGAAATTGGTTCGTAACGAGATCTCAAACAAAGGTTCGCCAAACTCACGTTAAAAAATCTAACAAAAGACCCATCTCAAAAGTCAATAGATCTGATAATTTTCTTAAGAACTCAAGCCTTGAGGGATACCTTGTTAGAAAATTTAGACAAGCTAGCGTCAATAGCTTCTTATCCTCTGGGTGATATTGTCTGTGTCACTTTTTTTTAGTTTTTTAGGCCATCGAAATGAACAAAAACACACTGCCAGCAAAACAGGGCCTATACGATCCGCAGCTTGAGCATGATGCGTGCGGTGTCGGATTTATTGTACAGATGAAGGGGAAAAAATCCCACGAGATTGTAAAGCAGGCGCTGACAATCCTCGTCAATCTCGAACACCGAGGTGCCTGTGGTTGCGAGACAAACACCGGTGACGGAGCCGGAATTTTGATGCAAATACCGCACAAGTTTCTCAAAAAGGTGGCCGCGGCAGAAAATATCACCCTACCAGAAGAAGGACAGTATGGTGTTGGCATCATCTACTCCTCGCCTGATCGCGCTACACGCGAGAAGAGCCGACAGATTTTTGCCAAAGTTGTCGAGGAAGAAGGACAGCAAGTTCTCGGTTGGCGAGACGTACCGACGGACAATTCAACGCTCGGTAACACGGCAAAATCGAGCGAACCCTTCATGGAACAGGTTTTCATCCAGCGCTCTCCAGAACTGGCCGATGACTGGGCTTTCGAGCGGAAACTCTACATTATTCGCAAACGCGCTCACACAGCAATCCGCGTTCCGCCAATAGATCCCTACTGGTATCCAAGCAGCCTCTCGTGTCGCACGCTGGTTTACAAAGGAATGCTCATGCCAGTGCAGGTAGGGGAATATTATCGGGATCTTCACGACCCAGATCTGGAGAGCGCCTTGGCGTTAGTCCATTCGCGCTTCAGTACCAATACCTTCCCAAGCTGGGAGCGAAGTCACCCCTATCGCTACATCGCGCACAACGGCGAAATCAATACCCTGCGTGGCAATATCAACTGGATGCACGCGCGGCAATCGCTTTTCCAATCAAAATTGTTTGGGGACGATCTCAAGAGAGCAAAACCCCTCATTAACATCGACGGCAGCGACTCGACTATTTTTGACAATGCCCTCGAACTGCTGGTGCTGGCCGGGCGATCGCTTCCCCATGCGGTCATGATGATGATCCCCGAACCGTGGACGGCGCATGAATCGATGAGCGACGAGAAAAAAGCCTTCTATGAATATCACTCCTGCCTGATGGAACCGTGGGACGGGCCAGCCTCGATCGCCTTCACTGATGGGACATCCATTGGCGCAGTCCTTGATCGCAACGGTTTGCGTCCGTCTCGTTACTACGTCACCAAAGACGACTTGGTAATTATGGCATCCGAAGCGGGTGTTTTGCCCGTCGAACCAGAGCGCGTGGCGTTTAAAGGTCGGCTGCAACCCGGCCGGATGTTCCTCGTGGACATGAAAGAAGGTCGCATCGTCGCAGACGAGGAACTGAAACACAAAATTGCCACCGAGCATCCCTATCACGAGTGGCTCGAAAAATACATAGTCGAACTCGCACAACTCAAAGATCCCCCAGAGTTGCCAGAATCAGACCCCAAAACCTTACTCGGGCGTCAGATGGCGTTCGGCTATACCTTCGAGGAACTGCGCCTGCTATTGACTCCGATGGCACGCGATGGCGTTGAGGCTGTTGGCGCGATGGGTTCAGATACGCCGCTATCGGTTCTCTCGGATCGCCCCAAACTCCTTTACGATTATTTCCAGCAGTTGTTCGCCCAGGTGACCAATCCGCCCATCGATTCCATTCGCGAAGAAATCGTGACTTCGGCAGAAACGACTATCGGTTCAGAACGAAACTTGCTCGAACCCGAACCAGAAAGCTGCCACTTGATTAAACTAAAAACGCCAATCCTGAGCAACGAAGAACTGGCAAAGCTCAAGTACCTATCAGAAGGCGATTTTAAGTCTCTGGTCATCCCAATCCTATTCGACCCCAAAAAAGGTGCGAAGGGTCTCGAAGGGGCAATAGAAGAGATTTGTGCCAAAGCAGATCGAGCAATTGCCGATGGGGTGAATATCCTGATCCTCAGCGATCGCGGCCTCAACCGAGATCAAGCACCAATCCCCGCCCTGTTAGCTGTTTCTGGACTGCACCACCACCTAATCCGCGAAGGCACGCGCACGCGAGTCGGCATTGTCCTCGAATCCGGCGAACCGCGCGAAGTCCATCATTACGCAGTCCTGATCGGCTACGGCTGCTGTGCCATCAATCCCTATCTGGCCTTCGAGACAATCGACGACCTGATCCGTCAAGGCTTACTGCTCGACATCGATCGCCAGACGGCACGGAAAAACTATATTAAAGCGGCAACGAAGGGGGTCATTAAAGTTGCCTCCAAGATTGGGATCTCGACCCTTCAGAGCTATCGCGGCGCACAGATTTTCGAGGCGATCGGACTCAATGGCTCGGTTGTCGATAAATACTTTACCTGGACGGCATCGCGCATTGAAGGGGCAGACCTGAAAGTCATCGCCAAGGAAGCGATTTTGCGGCACGCTCATGCGTTCCCAGAGCGCGATGTCAACGGTCACACCCTCGACGTTGGCGGCGAGTACCAATGGCGCAAGGACGGCGAAGCGCATTTATTCAGCCCGCAGACCATCCACACGCTGCAAAAGGCAGTACGCGAAGGCAGTTACGAACTATTCAAGCAATACTCGGCACTCGTCAACGAGCAGGGACAGAAATACTTCAGACTGCGCGATTTGCTGGAGTTAAAGCAGCGCGAACCAATCCCCATTGAGGAAGTCGAACCCGTTGAGGCAATTGTCAAGCGCTTCAAGACGGGTGCAATGAGTTACGGCTCCATCTCAAAAGAAGCCCACGAATCCTTAGCCATTGCCATGAACCGCATCGGCGGCAAATCGAACACAGGCGAAGGCGGCGAAGATCCCGAACGCTATACCTGGACGAACGATCGCGGCGACTCGAAAAACAGCGCTATTAAACAGGTTGCCTCCGGTCGTTTCGGCGTAACGAGTTTGTACCTATCCCAGGCGAAGGAACTTCAAATAAAAATGGCACAGGGAGCGAAACCGGGCGAAGGTGGTCAGTTACCTGGCAAGAAAGTGTATCCCTGGATCGCTAAGGTGCGTCACTCGACTCCTGGCGTTGGTTTGATCTCGCCGCCGCCGCACCACGATATTTACTCGATTGAAGACCTCGCCGAGTTAATCCATGACTTGAAGAATGCCAATCGCGCAGCGCGGATCAGTGTCAAGCTTGTCTCTGAGGTTGGTGTCGGGACAATTGCCGCAGGGGTTGCCAAAGCCCACGCTGATGTGGTGTTGATCTCCGGTCACGATGGCGGTACGGGCGCGTCGCCGCAAACTTCCATCAAACACGCAGGCTTGCCTTGGGAATTGGGGCTTGCTGAGACGCATCAAACGCTGGTTTTAAATAACCTCCGCAGCCGCATCGTCGTGGAAACTGACGGTCAGATGAAGACGGGGCGCGACGTAGTAATTGCTGCCTTACTCGGTGCGGAGGAGTTTGGTTTTTCCACTGCACCGCTCGTAACGTTAGGCTGTATTATGATGCGCGTTTGCCACCTCAATACTTGTCCGGTGGGCGTTGCTACGCAAGATCCGCTCCTGCGCCAGAACTTCACGGGCGATCCCGAACATACCGTCAACTTCATGAAGTTTGTCGCCCAGGAAGTCCGCGAGATTATGGCGCAACTGGGTTTCCGCACCTTTAACGAAATGGTCGGACGCACCGATAGGCTAGAGCCGAAGAGAGCGATCGCGCATTGGAAGGCAAGAGGCATCGACCTCTCGAAGATCCTTTACCAACCGGAAGTCGGGCCAGAAGTCGGGCGCTACTGCCAGATCCCACAGGATCACGGTTTAGAAAAATCCCTCGACATGACCGTGTTACTCGATTTGTGCAAAGGGGCAATTGAGAAAGGCGAACCCGTCAAAGCTACGCTACCCATTAAAAATATCAATCGCGTCGTCGGTACGATCCTCGGCAACGAAATCAGCAAGCGTCACTGGGAGGGATTGCCAGAAGATACCGTACACCTACATTTCCAAGGTAGCGCAGGTCAAAGTTTCGGGGCGTTCGTTCCCAAAGGCGTTACCCTCGAACTCGAAGGCGATGCCAATGACTATCTCGGAAAGGGTTTAAGCGGCGGCAAGATTATTGTCTATCCGCCAGTCGGTTCTAGTTTTGTACCAGAGGAAAACATCATCATCGGTAACGTTGCTTTTTACGGGGCGACGGGTGGTGAGGCTTATATTTGCGGCGTTGCAGGCGAACGTTTTTGCGTCCGTAACTCCGGCGTAAATACAGTTGTCGAAGGCGTTGGCGATCACGGTTGCGAATACATGACTGGCGGTAAAGTCGTCGTTCTCGGTTCGACTGGGCGCAACTTTGCGGCGGGAATGAGCGGCGGTGTTGCCTATATCCTAGATGAAACGGGCGATTTTGCAACACGCTGCAATATGTCTATGGTCGGTTTGGAAACCCTCGATCGCGAGGATATCGAAACCATTTACCAAATGATTCAGAAACACGCCGACTATACCAAGAGTCAGAAAGCTTCAAAAGTCCTGGCAAACTGGGAAGCAATAGTGCCCAAGTTTGTCAAAGTGATGCCAAAAGACTACAAGCGCGTACTAGCGTGTATCAAGCGAGCGCAAGAGTCTGGTTTGAGTGGCGACGAAGCGCTCAGTGCAGCATTTGAAGAAAATGCTCGCGATCTCGCTCGTATCGGCGGTAGTTAGGCTTGATAAAGACAATTTAACAAGGGGTTTAAGCTCCTTGTTAGATCACTAGGTTGTCTATAGATTCACTATGCTCAGAGAGATTGACAAAAATATTTGGGTTGGCGAACAACCATTAAAATATTTTGGACTCAGTGTTGGCACAAGAATGACAGTGATTCGTCTTACCAATGGCGAATTGATGGTCATCTCGCCCATTCAAGCTGACAATACAACCATCAATCGACTGAATGAGATTGGAGAGGTTAGATATATTGTTGCTCCAAATCTTTAT
>CAYTUO010000215.1:0-7655 GCA_964441015.1 uncultured Pleurocapsa sp. | reverse complement strand
ATGATAGGGCCCGTTGGGATTGGTTAAAATTTGATAGCTCTTGTCGCCAACCGCCATGCGCTGACCGCGATCGAAGCGGTGGTTATCGTCATCGTAAACTTCTTTCCAGGGGCCTTTGTAAATGACTGCCTGGTTGCGTTCCCAACATTCGTCCTCTTTGCCTTTGAACGCGCGAACAGTAACAGAACGAAATTCAATCCCGTCAATCACCCTAAAGGGGGCTTCCTGTCGGTTGAGTATTTCAATGCCATAAAAACCCGCCTGCTCGAACATGGCTAAGAATTTGTCTTCTCGAAAAGCCCAAGCGATGCCGCGACTCCACAGTTGCGGGTCATTGAGGATAGCTGGTGTCTGATCTTCGTCACCAACGATGTCACAGATGACTGCTCTGCCGCCTGGTTTGAGGATTCGATAGATTTCTTGAAATAGCTGCTGTTTATGTTGGGGTTGAACTAAGCTAGGTACGGCGTTAGAGACGACGACATCAACACTGTTGTCAGGGATAAGGGGTTGCTGTTGCCGCAGGCGATCGCACTCGGCTTCAAAGGTGCTAACTTGTTCGAGGGAAGTGATGGGATGTTCGTTTAACCAAGTCTGGGCTAATTCTAAATCCAGCTTCAAATCTTGAATTTTTCCCTTGACAAAACGCACATTTTGGTATCCAAGTTTATTGCTCATCTCCCCCAAATATTTGCGGGCAACTTTGAGCATTTCGTCATTGAAATCGATGCCGATGACTTTACCGTTGGCTCCGACTTTTTGGGCGATGATATAACAGTCTTTTCCCGCACCCGATCCGAGATCCACGACTGTTTCGCCAGGGGAGACATCCAGGGTGGGATCGCCGCAACCATAGTCTTTGTCGATAATTTCTTGCGGTAAGTATTCCAGATAGCGGGAGTCGTATTGCACGGTTCGACAGCAGTTAGTATTCGCCCGATGAGCGGCTGTGTCGTAGCATTGCTGGACTGTACTTTCTAGATCGGGGATATTGGCTGGAAGCTGATTCCTATCCATTCCGTTTGTAGTCTGATACTTTGCCCTGACGCGCAAGGCGAGATTTTGGAGTTGAGTAGCATTTGAAATTGCCATCGATTACAGTCTCCTAGCTTTTTAGGACAGGGGCGATCGCACGTAAGGCAAGGCGTTGCTTGACGAGTTCAGCGATTTGGGCGGCATTTTGTTCGGGAGTTCCGTAAACCAGGAAAGATCCCAAATTGTTGTAGCTGTTGGTCGTTTTGACAACGTGATCGCCGTGGCGAATGTTGAGGTTCAATAGCTGAACCCCAGGAATTCGAGCAACGTCATCGGGATCGTTCATCACAGCAATTCCGTCTTGTTCGGCAACGAGGACGCGAAGGGCGACGGAGGGTGCAGCTATCGGGTGGCGCGGCGCATCGGCAAGGTTGCCTCCAAGTGCTAGGTGTAAAGATAGTTCCCGTAGATCGTAGCCAGTTACCGAGCGAACCAGCATCGAGGTTTTACAGCAGTCTCCTCCAGGACGAGCATTGACTTCAAGAATTTTCGGGCCCGAAGGTGTTAAGCGGACTTCTGTATGGGTTACTGTATCGCTCACACCCAAGGCAGAGAGGGCATCACTCACTAATTGGCGAATGGCGCGATCGTCTGTTTCTGATAGAGGAGCAGGGGTAGTATAGCCTATCTCTAGATACGCGGGCGGGGGTAGCATTTCTTTGGCTGTAATTGCTAGGATCACTGTCTGCCGCTTTACTGTACAGGCTTCGACGCTAAATTCCTCTCCCTCCAAGTACTCTTCTAAAAGGATTTCTGGATCGATCGCTTGTCCGACAGAATTAGTGGTGCGTTCTTGAATGGTGGCTACTGCTTGCCAGACTTCTTCGGGTGTATGACAGCGAGCGACTAAATGAGCGCCTGAGTCATTGGATGGCTTGACAACTACGGGTAAGGAGAAGTCTGCTAGTGCAGCGATCGCTTCCGCAGGAGTCTTGACTAGGGTAAAGCGAGCCGAACCGATTCCCTGTCGTGCGAGGAGTTGCCGAGTTCGCTTTTTGTGGCGGCAGTTGAGCGCAGCTTCGTAGGAGATTCCGCCAGATAAGCCTAGCGCCTCTCTGATGCGTGCAGCCAGGGGGACTCGATATTCGTTTAAGGTGTATACTGCCTGAATGTCAAACTGTTGGCTCAGACTAATCGCTCTGTTGAGGACGTACTCTTCATTATTTAAGTCGATTTCGACTGGAACATCGGCACTAAGGGCTTCTTCAAAACCGATCGCGCTATTGAAGAGTATGGTTCGGTATCCTAGCGATTGTACGGGTTCGACTTCGCTATACTGTTCCCGCAAGCCAATGATAATGACGGCTTTTGCTTTTTCGGACATATATTCTCCTAGCGGCAGCAGCGACTTTCTTGGGTTGTCGAAGCAGCACCGTTTGCTGAGGTCATGAAGCCAAGTCTGGCAATGATTTGACCTCGTAGGGCAACGACTACTGAGGTTAGGTGACCGATTTCTTCGTTGGAGATGCCGACTTGTTTGGCAGTCATAATGGCTTGTCTGACAGCATCGCTATTTTCTAGGGCGATCGCAGCAGTTAGAATGGCTATGGCTCGTTCGCGATCGCACAAGGCTCCGTGTTCTAGGGCTTCGTTGGCAAAGGCGGTGAATTGTTTATTTAATTGGGGAGATAGGGAAATCATAATTTTTACCTTGATGGATGGTTGTTGATAAAAAGGTGAAATTTTATTTCACGCAGAGGAGCCAGTGCGTTGCGGAGGTTCCCTCCGTTGAAGCAACTGGCGTACGCAGAGGCACAGAGAGAAGGCTAAGAGGTTAGCACTTGAGACAGCAGCGTTTGAATACGCCTTCTTGGACAGGGGTTAGGCTTTGAAAATAGACTTCATCAACTGTTGGGTCTGGATGTTTCCATTCAAAATGAAATTCATGTTCGAGTAAGTTTAGGTTTCGCAGGGATGGGGAGTGCAGCAGGGGGGAACCTTTATATAGATGAAGTCTCGTTTCGTATTGGATTGGGTCAATAATTTCGTCGAGATCGTTTTTTTCGACAAAAGTTCGGAAGGTTACGAGATCATCTAAGCTGACCCAGGGGTTGAACATGATGAAAGTTGGATTTAATTTGATTTGGGTGCTACGCAAGAAGGTGATAGCTTCTTCAATCTGTTCGAGTGAGGTCTGCTTGGCAATAGAGTCTAGGGCTACCTGTGAGGGAAATTCTAGGGCAGAGGTTATGAATCGAACTCCCAAGTTTTCCATCTCCCGAATGGTTTCTTTGTTCTCAAGAATGTGGTCTACTCTTGTGGTGAAGTCATAGGTGAGGTGGGGAAACTCGGCATGAAGTTGGCGCAGGATTTTGATGCCATGTTGTTTGGTGTTGAAGAAATCAGCGTCAATAAAGCTGAGGTGTGTCATCCCGCCTGCAACTAAGTTGCGGACATCTTCTTGGACGTTTTCTTCGGGAACTAGGAGAACTCGACCATCATAAGCGGCAAATACTGAGCAGTACAGACATTTATGGTGACATCCCCGAAAGCATTCGGTGGTTCCGACGACTTGTTTACTCCCACAAAGTTTGTCAATTTGGACTTGGGGATATTTGTATAAGGGGGGCAGATGATGTCGAGTGGGTACCCGGAACTCTTTTCGAGATAGGTAAGGATGAACTGTCTGTCCTCGCGCGACTAGATCGGGAGTCACTAGGCCAGGTACAGTTAATTCTAGGTCTTCTGAGAGCGAATGTGCTAATTCACAGAGGGGTTTTTCCCATTCTCCTGAAATACAACTGTCTCCATATTTACCAGCCAGCCGCATACTATTGATGGTTGCATACTGACCAAAGAAAGTAATATGGGCCAATGGATTAAACTGCCGGACGCGCTTGGCTATTTCAATGCCAGGATGTAGCGCATCAAATAGCGGAATGGAAATGGCTACTAAGTCAGGGTAGGCAAATAGTTCCTCCTGTATGCCATCTACGTAAATATCTAAGGCAGATACGTCGAATCCTGCTTCTAACAGTGGAGTCGTCGCAGAAGCGAGTGTCAAGGGTTGAAATCCGCCTTCAAACGTTGAAATTAACAAGATTTTTAGTGACATAAAAACTTCATCCGTGAATGGGTTTCATTTGCGATCAGATTTTGATACTAAGTTACATTCGCAAATGTAATTATTTTCTGGGTATATTCATATTCAGCGACGGTCTACAATTTCATTATTTGATGTCAACTTAGTTTGATTTTTTAGATATCTCAACAAGGTCATGTTTCTCTCTTATTTACCAATCTAAAAACAAAATTTGTTTGTGGCAAGATTCAGGATAATATTTCTGAGACAAAAGAAAATAAATTATGTCTTCAAATCGAAGTAAATTTTATATTTATATGCTTTGATAATTTTCAAGATGAATTATAGAAATTACTCTTTTGAATCTAGCAGATGAATTTTAGGAGATTTGAAGGTGAGAAATAACTGTATTATTTTTGTCTTTCTAAGCCAAGAAAAACAATTGCAATTCTAAAATATCTAACGCACAATGATATTTAGATGAGGTGATTCAAAACCAAATCTAAATCTCAACCTAAAAATTCACTCAGGAGGATATTTCCCAATGGCTAAAATTAAAATTTCAGATCTCGTTATGCCCAAAGAATGCGAAAGCTTTTTTGCTGAGTTAAAAGAACTGACTGAGCAAGATCTAGCTTTGGTTAAGGGTGGTTTGGCTAGCATCTGTGCCTGTGCTGGCTCATGTGGTCTTTCGCTCTAACTACTATATATCTCAAAAGTAGAGCTTACGCATAGATAGTCATAGTGCCATGTTTGGGATAGATTAGTAACCTAAACATGGTGCTAAAGTATAAATTGATTGGCAGCATTTTCATGGCAAATGAATGAGTAATTCAATCGGGGAATACAAAAGTTTATTCCCCTTTTTGCTTATTGTTGTTTATCAATTATGTAATAGAGATAGCCAAGTCAAGATGTTTGATAATTTCAACTTCCTCTATTTGTTGTTTGAGCCACTGAGAAAACAAATCTGACAGGATTTGAAAGCGCAGCTTACTATCTAATTGGGGTTGGATTATCTCTTCTACCAAAATTAGGTGAACTCCCTTAGAAGTTACGATAGGTTTAAGTATTTGAGGAGGTTTAGCGGCAAAGACAGCAGCAGAAATTTCTGGTTTGAGATCCTTGCGATAGAGAATTCCTCGATAGCCTCCAGAACGTCGCAACTCCTTGTCTTGAATATATTGATGAGCAACGTTATAAAAACTGATTTCTCCCTCTTGAATGCCATAGAAAAGTTCTAACGCTAAGTCGCGATCATCTAAGACAACTTCATACATAACGACTCCAGCATAATCTAATAAATTTTCAAAGAAATAAGGCTCAATTTTATGAGCAAATAGATGTTGTGCTAACTTGCCATAAATCAGACTTGTATAAGCCATTTCTTCAAAATTCTCTAAGGACAAACCATGCTTTTCTAGCCATTGCCAGGTATCGCCAGCAGTTTGTAACCGATTCATTAATCGGAAATTGTCTGCTTCTTTCTGAAGTTCTTGAGTATCTAGTGTTATATCTGCTTCAGCTACAGCCTTTTCTAGAATCTTACGGGTAACAATTTCTTCGATAATCTCAGGGACTTTGCAAGATAGTTTGACTTGATGCAGAATATCTTGACCGGAAATTGCAATGGTTTTTGACATAATTTTCCTCCTAGTTTTGGTTAGTTAAAGCTATAACTTCTTGAAGGGATCGAGAAGCAGATCGATAATGCGACGTTGGCGGATAATCGCCTCTGCTGTTGCTGTATCTCCTGCTCTGAGGGCAATACATTCTTTTGGTGTTGGGATACAATTGCGATCGAGTTCGATGCTTAGATCGTAAGTGGCGACTTGACCTAGCTCGGTTTCTATCACTTTGGATGTGGGTGAAATCTCAACCAGTTTTCCTGCCACTACTCCATAGTCTTGAAAAGGATACGCATCAAATTTAATTTTCACTGGCATTCCTATTCGTAAAGAGCCGCTTTCTGAAGTCGCAATTTGTGCGCGAAGTAAGAGAGATGACCCAAGGGGTGCAATCTCTGCAATGGTGTCTCCTAGCTGTACTACCGAGCCAGTACCTTTAATGGGTAACTGAAATACCGTTCCCTCAATCGAAGATTTGATAACTCGTTGACTTAACTGAAACTGCAAAGATTCGATTTGACTGTTAATCTGAGCAATTTCTGCCTTGAGTGACATCATTTCTGTCTCTAGATTCTTCAGTTGCTCTTGAGTTTTGAACAAAGCCAGTTGACCGGAATTCATCAAACTTTGATAACTCCTTTCCTGTTCTTGGAAGCGCAATTGAGCTTGGACGATTTCTGCTTTTGCTTGTCCAATGGTCTGCTCATAACTACTTTGTTGTTCTTTTAAACGAGATTCTGCCTGAGAGATCTCGGACTTTGCCTGCACGAGGCGTTCGGAGTTTTCTTTGACTACCTGTTCTACTTCCTGAAAGCGATCTTCTGAAATAACGCCTTGCTCGAAGGCTTGCTGGTAGCGCTGATATTTTTCCTGAGATCCTTGCAGGCTGATAGTGGCTAAGTTGTGGCTAATTTTGCTGGCAGCTAGCTCTTGCCGCGCTTGCTCGACTTGTGCCTGTTTTTCCGCTTGCTGTAGGGAATAGGTGATCTTCAGTGCTTTTAGTTTCTCTCGCGTTTGCTCTATTTGAGCCTGTTTTTCTAATTCTTGAGCTTGATTCTGCAATTCTTGGGTACGAATAGTCATTAATAACTGGTTTTTGAGGAATTCCAATTGATTGAGTCGATTTTGTTGACCTTCCATTTTCTTTTGCTGCTGTTGAAGGTCAGCGTTGACTAATTCCGATTCCAGTTCTACTAAACTCTGTCCTACCTTCACTAAATCCCCCTCTTTTACTTTTACGGCTACTACGGTGGCTGCTACGGGTGCATCGAGCTTAATTGTTTTCCCTTTAGGCTCTAGCCGTCCTCTAGCAGTACCGATTTCATCGATTTGGGAAAACATGGCCCAAGGTAAGGCGATGCCAACAAAGGCCACCAATACATAGAGCAATCCCCGCGTCCAAACCCTGGGTAATGTATCAAGCAGTTCTTTGGTGGCATAAGACCAGTCATCAGTCTGGGCCAATAAGTCGGGAGGCTTTTCTTTCTCCGAGTGAGTCGAGTTTGGATGCTGTATGGATAGGTTGGGTTCAAAATGTTCATTCTCATCCTGAGGAATTGAAGTTTTTGAATTTAATGAGTGAGGCATAATCTCGTCTTGACTTAATAACTCATCGTTAGGGATGAGAGGGAGTAGGGGAAGTGTGAGGACAGTTATCAGTTATCAGTAATTGTAGTGTGGGCATCTTACCCACGCGAGCGGGATGCTCGCACTACTAATTTCCAATCACCGATCACCAATCACCAATCACCAATCACTTTACCCCGCTACATTTAACTGCTGCTGATTGAGATAGAAATAATGTCCTCGCTTGGCCATCAATTCTTTGTGAGTTCCGCTTTCGATCAAGACTCCTCGATCGAGGACTAAAATTAAGTCAGCTTTACGGATGGTGGAGAGGCGATGGGCGATCACCACAGTGGTTCGATTGTTGAGAATGGTACTGAGATTGGTTTGAATAATTCGCTCTG
>CAYTUO010000214.1:0-7662 GCA_964441015.1 uncultured Pleurocapsa sp. | reverse complement strand
TAGGCGCGTTCTCCGAGCGCTTTTTTAATGGCTTTGGTTTCTGTCGTATCGTTGGCAGGCGTACTCGTTCCGTGAGCATTAATATAATTGACCTGTTCGGGTTCGAGTCCTGCATCTTTGAGGGACAGTTCGATCGCGCGCGTTGCTCCTTGACCGGATGGGGCTGTCATGTGATAAGCATCGCAGGTCATGCCATAGCCGACGATTTCTGCATAAATCTTGGCGTTGCGGGCTATAGCGGCTTCTAAGTCTTCTAGAATGAGAATTCCTGCGCCTTCTCCCATCACAAAACCATCGCGATCGCGATCAAAGGGGCGACTAGCGTGTTCTGGATCTTCATTGCGCGTCGAGAGCGCTTTCATCGAAGCAAAACCTGCTAGTGCCAATGGCGTAACAGCAGCTTCCGTTCCCCCGCAGATCATCGCGCTGGCATATCCTCTCTGAATCAGGCGAAAAGCATCTCCGATCGCGTTTGAGCCAGCCGCGCAAGCCGTCACCGTACAGCTATTGGGCCCTTTAGCGCCCGTGTGAATGGCAGTCAGTCCGGCCGCCATGTTCGCGATCATCGTTGGAATCATAAAAGGGCTACAGCGACTTGGCCCGCGCGTTAGCAAAACTTCTTGCTGCTCTTCGAGAACTTTCAGCCCGCCAACACCAGTCCCGATAATTACCCCCACCCGATCTGCATTCAATTCGTCGAGCGTCAGTTGGGCATCGGCGAGAGCTTGTAGGCTAGCTGCCACGGCAAACTGAGAGAAGCGATCCATCCGCTTGGCTTCTTTGCGATCGAGGTAGTCGTGGGGGTCAAACCCTTTGACTTGTCCCGCAATGCGGCACGAATGCCGCGAAGCATCAAAAAAGGTGATCGAACCAATTCCGTTACGCCCGCTTAACAACCCCTCCCAGTATTGGGTCAGGTTATTTCCAATTGGGGTTATCGCACCTAGCCCCGTTACGACAACACGTTTGAGTTGCAAATTTGCCATGATCCTAACGATTAATTAAGGGCTTTTGCCCGGAATGCAGAGGGCTGAGAAAGTAATGATGGTTTTACCATGCCCAAGTCTATAACAATAAAATTTAAGCGGCAGCTTCTATCTTTTGGCTGATATGTTCTACTGCTTTGCCGACAGTATCGATCTGTTCTGCTGCTTCATCGGGAATTTCAATATCAAATTCTTCTTCTAAAGCCATTACTAGTTCGACGGTATCTAAAGAATCTGCTCCTAAATCATTAGCAAAGCTAGACTCTGGCTTGACATCATCTGGGTTCACTTCCAATTGTTCTATGACAATTTTTTTGACTCTTGCAAAAATTTCCTGGTTCATTTCTCTCTTCATTTTACCGCTAGATACCCCCGTACCTAATCAAGGCACGAGCAGGAAGCAGGGCGGGAATTACCGCTTCCCAAACGACACAATTTAGTTCAATTTTTTTCCTGCTATCACCACCGACAGTGGATCGAGCATAAACCTGAATCTAGCATATTATCGGTTACCATAAACAACCATTACCTTTGGTCTCTCCAGAGAAACGTTAGTATAAATTTACAAACCCCTAGTCAAAGTGCTAGATAAACCGATTTATCCTTCATCACATGGAACTTCCCCTGCAAGGCAAATTTAAGCAACCGCTTCCTTGGATACTAGGACTGATGACAGGCGGTATCCTCATCGTTAGTTTGATGACCTATAAGCTCATCGAAACGCCCTCATCCGAGGTGATGCTTGAAAAAATGACCGTTCTGGCTAAACGAGAAACGCTGGCAGCAGAAATCGAGGCTAGTGGGACAGTCGAACCGGTTCAAAGCGTCAATATTAGCCCGAAAACTCCCGGCCGTTTGGCGAGGCTGATGGTCGATCAAGGAATGCGAGTCAAAAGGGGTCAAGTCCTAGCGGTGATGGAAAATATGGAAATTCAGGCCCAGGGGTTTGCAGCGCAAGCTAAATTCAAGCAAGCGATCGCGACTCTCAAGGAAGCGCAGATAAGAATTCCAGGAGAAATCAACCAAGCCAAGACCCGGTTAGCGCAGGCAGGAGCTAGGCTCAAAGAAGCCCAAGCCAGAATTCCCAGGAATATCGACCAGGCACAAGCTCAATTAAGGGCTGCCGACGCGCAATATCGATTGGCTGAAGCTCGCGTCAAGCGCAATGCTGCGTTACTCAAGGAAGGCGCGATCGCTCAGGACACCTTTGATGCGGCACTTAATGATTATCGCACGGCTCAAGCCAACGTTATCGAAGCGATCGGGCGTCTCGAACAAGCCAAAACGACTAGCTCTCCCGAAATCGAAGAGCTACAAGCGGCTATTGCTGAAGCCCAAGTCCAATTAGAACAACGCCAAAGAACTGCCGACGCGGAAATCGCTCAGCTAAAAGCAGCCGCCGAAGCAGCCCAAGCGGATCTCGAACAGATCA
Organism: uncultured Pleurocapsa sp.; assembly: GCA_964441015.1. Lineage (GTDB taxonomy): Bacteria > Cyanobacteriota > Cyanobacteriia > Cyanobacteriales > Microcystaceae > Hydrococcus. The sequence continues at coordinate 5,244 of CAYTUO010000214.1, read as the reverse complement.
AAATCCAATTTCGAGACACCATTATTACCGCACCATTTGACGGGATCGTTACTCAAAAATATGCCACAGAAGGCGCTTTCGTCACGCCCACCACTTCGGCTTCCTCTACGGCTTCTGCTACTTCAGCTTCTATCTTGGCACTGGCGAGAGGATTAGAAGTCATTGCTAAAGTCCCAGAAGTCGATATCGGGCAATTGCAACTCGGACAACCCGTGAGAATTGTAGCTGATGCTTATCCCGATAAAGGCTTTCAAGGACAGGTGATTAAAATTGCCCCGGAAGCGATAGTCGAGCAAAACGTTACTTCTTTTGAGGTGACTGTTGCCATAATCGAGGGTCAAGAACTACTGCGATCGCGCATGAATGTCGATGTCTCTTTTTTAGGCAGACAACTGAGCAATGCTTTAGTCGTTCCCACCGTCGCGATCGTCACCCAAGAAGGCGAAGCCGGAGTCATGGTTCCCGACGCAGCTAACAAAAACCAACCCAAATTTAAACCCGTCACCATCGGACTCGTCCTCAATGACAAAACTCAAATTATAGACGGATTGAACCCAGGAGAACGAGTTTTTATCGATCTGCCAGAAGATAAAAGCAAAGAAAATGAGGAAAAGGATAACGGATGAAATGGGGTTATCAGTTATTTGATGAAAGGATTTTGGATTTTGGATTAATTTTTCTTCTGCTCCCAATTACGAATTACGAATTACGAATTACGAATTACCAATCACCTTCTCACCAATCACCTTCTCACCAATCACCAATGACTAATCTTTTAGAAAGTTTGAAAATGGCATCTTCAACGCTAGTCGCTAATAAACTTCGTAGCGGCTTAACGATGCTGGGGATCGTGATTGGTAACGCCTCAGTCATTGCGATGATAGGGATAGGACAGGGGGCGCAAAAGCTGGCAGAGGAACAATTTGAAGCGCTAGGGCCTAACGTACTCTTCGTCGTTCCGGGTTCTGAGCGAGCGCGTCGCACACAATTCGAGCTACCGAAAACGCTAGTGTTAGAGGATGCTCAAGCGATCGCGACTCAAGTGCCAACCATTAAAGAAGTCGCCCCCCAAATCAACCAGACAATGGTGATCAGCTACCGCGATCGCAACGTTAACGATAGCGTCATTGGGGCAACGCCAGAATTTTTAAGCGTCAGAAGCTTTGAAATAGAGCGAGGGCGATTTATTAATGAGGTGGATTTAAAGCGCAATACTCGCGTGGTTGTTTTGGGTGCTGAACTCGCAGAAAAATTATTTCCCAATCAAAATCCCCTTGGCAAAAGTATACGCATTAAAAATCTGAGTTTTGAAGTTATTGGCCTGATGAAAGCCAAAGGTTCTTTTCTAGGAGATAACCAAGATAGAAAAGCCTTTATTCCGCTCACGACTATGGCTAATCAAGTTGTGGGACAAACCTCTCCCTATGGACTCGAAGTCAGTTGGATTAACGTGACGGCAAGGGATGAAAAAAGTATTCGAGCAGCCAAGTTTCAGATAGAAAATTTACTGCGATTGCGCCACCAAATTAGTGATGAAGATGATTTCGGCGTACAGACCCAAAAAGATATCTTAACCATTGTTGGTACGGTGACGACGGGACTGACGATTATGTTGGCCGCGATCGCGGGAATTTCTCTGGTTGTCGGCGGCATCGGCGTGATGAATATTATGCTAGTTTCTGTCGCGGAACGAACTCAAGAAATCGGACTCCGTAAAGCGGTTGGAGCAAGAGAAGAGGATATTCTCCTTCAGTTTCTCATTGAAGCCGTTATTGTCTCGGCTGCTGGAGGAGTTTTAGGAATTTTAATCGGCGTTGGCGGAGTCATGTTAATAGGAGCCATATCTCCCTTAGTGCCCAGCGTCTCACCGATCGCTATCCTTCTCTCAGTTGGTGTTTCCGGTGGCATTGGTCTATTTTTTGGCGTTTTTCCCGCCCAAAGAGCAGCCAAACTCGATCCCATCGTGGCATTGAGAAGCATTTGATACATTAGCATAGAAATATTGGCACTGGCGATTAGCAACTTAGGAGACTGACGTGAACGACAACTTCCCCAGACTATTGTGGTCGAATGATTCAGGATTAAGCTGTTTGCTAACCCTGCTGGCGATCGGTTTTTTGCTGGGGTCAGTTGGGCTAGGTTGGATCGTTAATAGTTTTTTGATTCTGCTTGCGGTACTGCTGCTAACCCCTATTATTGCTTTTTGGGGCTTTCGTTGGTGGTTGAAGCGTAATCTGGTTGAAGATAAATGTCCTGCGTGCAGCTACGAATTTACTGGATTTAATCGCACTGAATGCCGATGCCCCAATTGTGGAGAACCCCTCAAAGTCGAATCAGGTCGCTTTCTTCGCTTAACCCCACCAGGAACGATAGATGTAGAAGCAGTAGAAGTCTCGGCACATCAGCTAGAGGAATAGCATAATCAGTTATCAGTGTCAGGAGTTCAAGAGTTCAGGAGTTCAGGAGTTCAGGAGTAAATATTCTTCCTTGTCTCCCTTCTCTCCCTTGTCTCCCACACTCCCCACACTCCCAATCACTAATCACCAATCACCTTCTCACCAATCACTAGCCACCTCTTCTGTTACAGAATTTGAAGTTCTACGACCTTTTAGATAAGGAAATTCAGTCCCTGCGGTAAACTAGCCCATAATCCAGAATCTCATAATAGGGAGAACACTCGCTTAAGGAGTCGATATTCAATGTCTCATAGCGTCAAAATTTACGATACTTGTATTGGTTGCACTCAGTGCGTTCGCGCTTGTCCTCTAGACGTATTGGAGATGGTTCCCTGGGATGGCTGCAAAGCTGGTCAGATTGCCTCCTCTCCTCGCACGGAAGACTGTGTAGGTTGTAAGCGGTGCGAAACTGCTTGTCCTACTGACTTCTTAAGCATCCGCGTCTACTTGGGAGCAGAAACAACCCGCAGTATGGGCCTAGCTTATTAACAAAAACGTATAGATCGTCAGTACAGTGCAAATACGTTTTTAAAATTCTTAAAGAGAGGGGGCACCTTGCTTCCTCTTTTCTGTTTTTATGGGGTAGGTTTCAATTATAGTACAAAAAAACTATTTCTAATTCAAAATACCCGCCAAATCCAACACAAACCCAGGCAGTATATCTTCTCCTGACAAAGTAGTCGGAGAGTCAAGAATTTCTACATCCCGTCGAGGACGATAAATTTCTACTCGTTGATTGTGAGGATCGATTAACCAACCCAGACGCACGCCACAACTCAGGTATTCCTGCATTTTTCTTTGCAGAGTTTCTAGATCGTCATTTGCAGAGCGCAATTCGACGACAAAATCGGGAGCGAGCGGCATAAAGCGGGCAGGATTGGCCTTGAGAGCTTCTATTCTTTCTTTTTTAACCCAGGATGCGTCAGGAGAGCGATCTGCCCCATTGGGAAGCTTGAAACCTGTTGAAGAGTCAAAAGCTAATCCCGTACCATCAGCATCTGTCCAATTGCCCAAACGCTGTGTCAGTCTAGCATTCTGATTTCCACTTTTCCATCCCGTTGGCGGCATAATCATTAATTCTCCCTCGGCCGTGCGCTCAAGACGCAGATCGCGATTATTTTGACAGAGTTGGAAGAATTGCTCGTCAGTTAATTCAATAGCAGGGCGTAAGTTGAGGATCAGAGCAGTCATGGTTGTCTCTCAATCTTGCTATTTATAGCGTAGCATTCTACTAATAGACCTCCTGCAAAAGTCCAAAAATTTTTGAGGAAGAGAAGTTCAGAAGTTCAGGAGTTCAGGAGTTCAGGAGTTAAAAAAAGAATTTTTTTGATGACTTGAATATTGTCTGAAACCCTTATCTCTAGCTAATACACTTCTATTTTTGCAGGAGGTCTAATGTTTGCGTTCCCTGTACTTCTGTGTTTTTTTATCAAACAAATGTAGAGGCACTAATCTAATTCCCCTACTTCTGTCTAGGCAATTCTCAAATGTTTTTTGAGATTATTTTGTTTCCTTCAAGTTATCAAATTTCTTGGAAACCATGCCCGTGAAGATTGTGATAACTTTGCGCTTTCTTTCTTTGATATTTGCACTAACAGACATTCCCGATTCTAAAACAAGTTTCTTCCCTTTTGCTTCAAGATATTGTTTGTCTAACTGAATTTTGGCAGGGAAGCGATAGTAAGGATGAATGGCATCTGGTTCTAGAGCATCAGCCCCAATCGAGATAATTTTACCTTTAATATCTCCAAATTCACTAAAGTCAAAAGAATCAATTCTGACATCAACATCCATTCCTTCTTTTACGAATCCTCGATCTTTATTAGTGATATAAACCTCAGCAATGAGAGAATCATTGGGAACGATTTCTACAACCGTTTGCGAAGGATTGCTAACATAGCCAGGATGAGCTTTGAGTTCAAAAACTGTACCAGCAACAGGGGCTTTAATTTCGTGGTATTTCAGATTTTGTTTGAGTTGGCTAATTTGACTGTCGATTTCTGAAATTTTCTTGTCATTCTCGACAATAAATTTACCTAATTGAGTGTCGATATCGGCGAGACGTTGTTGGTTGAGGGCAATTTTTTCTTCTAGTTCGGATTTAGATAAAGCAACTGTATTAGTCAGCTTAGCTTTAGCTTGCGCGATCGCACTTTTGATTCGTTCTTGTTCTTTGAGTAATTGGTTAATTTCAGATTGACTGGTATTGACTTGTTCTTTGCTTTTACCAACTTCAGCTTGACCTCTACCAACTGCTTGTTTTTGTCTGCGATACTGAAGCAGGGGAATGGCTTTCTCATCAGCGAGAGGTTCCATGTCGGTTAAGATTTCCTGTTCAGTGTCTAAATTGCTTTGTGAAGTTACTAAATTATCCTGGGATGTTGCTAAGCGCTGTCTAGCATTAGTTAATTGAATGCGAGTTTGTTCTAGCTGTTTTTCTAATTGAGTAATTTCTGCTTTATGGGTTTCAACGCGAGAATTTAATTCAGCTTGACTCGCTTGGTATCTTGCTTGTCGATCGGCATCAAAAGACATACCAACGCTCGTACCGAGGATTTGAGAGCGATAGACTTGAATATCTGCAACTAAGGTCGCTCTATTTTTTAATAAGAGGAGAATTTCTGGGGGTAATTTGAGTCCTGATGTAGCGATCGCATTCTGATCAACCGAACCAATTTGAGCGCGATAAAATTGATTTTCTTGAAGTAGTGATTTGCGAATTTGTTCGAGAGAGGTCAGTTGAGCTTGTACAGAAGTCATGTCAAACTCGATGAGGGTTTGATTGGGT
>CAYTUO010000213.1:0-7721 GCA_964441015.1 uncultured Pleurocapsa sp. | reverse complement strand
TTCATTGTAGATGAATGCTAACATTTGATTCTTATTTTGGTCGTTGTCGCGTGCCCAGATGACCATGTAATTTTCCCCCTGATATTCAAAGACTTTAGGCGGACGATTGGGGACATAACGACCGGGTTTGCCAAAGCTTTTGTCGAGAAAGTCTTGCACTGAATTAGGTTCTACCACAGCATAGGCAACTTCTTGCTTAGAAGTAGCTTGTTTATCTCCTTCGCTTTCGTCTACTTTCTGTTCCTCACCTCGATTGCGTAAATAGTCAACAGTCGCTTTTGTGCCAATTGCACCAACTACGGCTAAACCTGTGCCGATGAGGATATTGCGAAGTTTACTCATTGTTCTTTCCTCAAAGTGATGAAAATACGGCGATGTGAATTTCTGTTACTGAACTTTTGATCCCAACATATATCAGCTTATCTGAGAGAAAACAAGAGTGTTTAACTTTTCCCGTAAAGCTTCCCTCTAGAGGAGGATAACTCAGCTTAGAACTGAAGGTGAGAATAACTCATGTCGGCGAACCAAATCGTGATAGAATTCCTTGTACGTTTAAGAAAAGAGCGTTGGAAAGGTAAATAGATAGATGGAAGCTGCATTGCTGTTAGCCAAATTACCCGAAGCCTATCAGATTTTTGACCCTCTGGTAGATGTTTTGCCCTTGATCCCTCTATTCTTTTTGTTGCTTGCTTTTGTTTGGCAAGCTGCTGTTGGGTTCAAATAAATTCCCCAATCCTCATGCTAAAAGATGGGGGCATCCATTATGGATGCCCTTTTTGCTCGATTAAGAAGAACCTTTGCCTATGGTTTTTTGAAATGCAGGTCGTTCTAAAACTCGCTTGAGATAAGTGAGGACTGCCCGATAGTCGCTCAAGTCCAGGTTGAGCATCATCTTCGCGTAAGCCAATATAGAGCCAACGGCAACATCAGCCACCGTAAACGTTTCTCCTAGCAAAAAAGATTGACTCTCGAAAATTTGATTGAGCGACGTGAGTAACTTCGGCGTTTCTCTTTCCCGACTAGCTTCTGAAAATAGTCCCGTCGCTAGAGTGGAATTGGCAAAAAGTACCCATTGAGTGATGACACTTCTCTGTTCTAGGGATACGGGCATTTGTCCGTATTTTTCGGCTAAATAGAGGAGAATGGCTCCCGATTCCCAAAGTTTGAAATCTCCATCAACGATCGCAGGAACTTTGCCGATGGGATTAATTGCTAGAAACTCCGGTTTTCTGTGTTCGGCCGCTTCCAGATTCAGCAAAACGAATTCGTAGGGAACCTCCAATTCTTCAAGGTACCATTGGACAATTGAGGCTCTCGAACGAGCGCCGCCGTAAAGTTTTAACATATCTTTGTCTGAGTTAAAAAGTTGTATGAGTGTGAGTGTGCTGTTTTACATTGTCTTCCGTGCGAACGACGTTGAGAGCATTGAGAACTCGCTTTCTTTCTAAAGAGTAGTTAAACTCTTTGTAAACTTCACCTAAAGGAAGGTGACTCTTAGCTTCAGGACGGCTTTTGTAGGTACGGGTAGCTGCAATTACTCTTTCGCCAAAATCCTCACACAATTGAGCGTTTTCAGGGAATTCGCTGGGAATCCGAGGTCTATTGCTGGGAAATACGTCGTTCAAGGATTTGGCACAGGCAATGTGATAAGAGGTGGGAATGCCCTTTAAGATGGCTTCTAGCGCCGCAGAGGGAATTGGTTCGACGACTTGTACTTCTTGGTATTGTCCCTCTTCTTTGACAAAGCAGGTGGCTAAACCAAACACACAGTAATCATCGGCACAAATGTCAGGTGCGTTAGAAAATAACGTTGCAGTTGCCATAGGAAATTTTTTCTCGGAATCTAGGTACAAATTAAAGCTCCTATGTTTCATCTTTTCAGTAAAAAAAAAATTAATATTTTTTCCTGGACAAGCTTTATAAAAATTAACAAAAAGAATCTAAAACTAACTCTAAAGGATGGCGATCGCGACAAGAAAATTGGGAACACTAGATTAAGATTTACGGAATTGAGAGCAAAGACGCTGTAGTGTTCTATTGGATAAGCTGAGTCAGCACTTGAGTTGAAGACAGTTCAAGCAGTGACACATCTAAGCTAGCCAGCGAAGTCAGCGATCTAATATGGTGACGTTAGAGGAATTGTAGAGTCTGTTATGAAAACTCATGTTTTCGAGATCCCAAACCCTAGCGAAGCGGAGGAAACGGAATTAAGGTTTCAAGATAGCGCTTTCTGTACGATTGAATCCTTATCGCTCGCACATCAGTTACGTGGCTCAGTTAAAGCAAAAGCATCCCAGCAAGATTATGCAGCCGCGATCGCGCTTTTGAATCAACTGATTGCCTGCTATCCAGACAGTGCGATGGATTACAACAATCGAGGGCTGATGTATTTTTATTTGGGACAATTTCTCCAGGCAATTCAAGACTATAACCAAGCGATCGCGATCGACACCAAACTAGACCATGCCTACAATAACCGAGCTAACTGCTATGCGGCTCAAGGGAATTTTTATGCTGCCCTCACTGACTATGAGATGGCTTTGGACTTAAATCCTACCAATCTTCGCGCTCTCATCAATCAGGGCATTACGTTTCGGGAGTTGGGACTATACGATCTCGCTATTGACAATTTTGAGATTGCCCTAATTTTGGCTCACAAGTTTCTAGGACGCATCTACGCAGAAAGGGGATATACCTACCATCTCAGAGGAGATTGGAATTGCGCCATTAGCGACTATCACCGCGCCCTCGATCGCTTGTCCAGTAAAGATCGCTACAGACAAAAAGTGAAAAACTGGCTCCAGGAGTTACTCGGGCCAATAAGTTCCTAACCCAGTTATCGTGGCAGCAAAATCACTCGACGTTGATTGGGATCGAGGCGAGGGCTTTGTTCTTGCATCACTTTTTTCGCTTGGGTGGGATCGAAATAACGGTTGAAATTTTGTCGTAGCGTGTTGACTCGTGCCTCAGTTTCGCTGACTTCGAGGCGAATTTCCTGCAATTTGGCTTGTTGAGTAAACTGATAGGGCAACAGTCTAACCAAGGCAGCGATCGCTGCTACAGATAAGATTCCATTGACAACAAGTTTCATGCCGATCTCGACAGCCACTCCGCCATCAGTTTTAAGACGACGCTTGGGATTACGTCTTGAATTCCGTTGAGGGATAGAGCGGGAATAGCTAGGAGATTCAATAGGTTGCAGGGCATTCATAAAAATCAAATCGAATTATACTAAAGGCTAAAGAATAAGTTGCTCTTTTACTGCATGGGAGTTAAGCAGTTGGAATAGAAAAAAATCCCAATGATTCTAGGGTAGTGAGAGCTTCTTGCTCGCAGGCATAGCCCACACCCCCTTGGCGATCGCCATCTCTGCCGCAGTAAAAGAAATCAACAGTTAGCTAGCAAGATGCGAGCAGGAATAGCCCACTCGCATTGTTAAACGAAAAATTTACTTATAAAGTTCCGTTGCTAGACGAAAAGCGAGGATACCTGGCAGCAGTGCAAGCACTAACGCAACTAAGACTTGAGTATCTGATATTGCCATTGTCAATAAACTCCTTAAACAAAGATAAGATATTCCATCAATAATGTCCTATTTGATTAAGAAAGGAGCAATGCCCGCTTCAACAATCTTAACGCTGTCTAAGATTCCCTATATTGGCGATCGCCCTTCTGAGAATCTGCAACAATAACAAAAAACCCCCAGACAAAATTCAGGATGTTTCCCAGCTTTATACCCCAAAAAGCCGAAAATTTAAGCGAATTAACCTCTATTGAACTGATTCAACAAATCGAACGTCAAGCCATTGTTACACCACTGAGTCCCCAACCGATAACAACGACTTACGTGCGCCAAGGAAAAGGAGGAATTCCCATCTTATTGCTACATGGGTTTGATAGTTCCGTCCTCGAATTTCGTCGCTTGCTACCCTTATTAGCTCAAGAAAATGAGACGTGGACAGTAGATTTATTAGGGTTTGGCTTTACAGAAAGACTCAACTTTAATTATCTGGGGAAGGTGCGATCACATTTTGGGAACGAAAGCTGCCGAACAGTTCGCACAAACCCTCTCTAACAGTCAACTCATTTGGATTGAAAATTGCGGTCACATTCCCCATCTAGAACAGCCTCAGATAACAGCGCGTTATATTTTAGGCTTTGGGAAAACGAAAGTTTGATAGAATGCAATTTTGCCCGCTACTCGTTACTAGGGAAGACCGCTCCATGATTCACGATATTTTCATGCCTGCCCTTAGCTCCACCATGACCGAAGGTAAAATTGTGTCCTGGCTAAAATCCCCAGGAGATAAAGTCGAAAAAGGTGAAACCGTGTTAGTGGTCGAGTCGGATAAAGCTGACATGGACGTTGAATCGTTCAATGAGGGCTATTTAGCTGCCATCCTCGTCGAAGCTGGACAAGAAGCTGCCGTGGGCGCAACGCTCGCCTTAATTGCACAGACAGAAGCAGAAATCGAGCAAGCTAAACAGCAGATTGGCTCTCGTCAGTCAGGTGCTTCAGCCCCCGTGCCAACACCAGCAGCCCCCGAACCAGCAGTCAGCGAAAGCTTTTTCTCAGCAACGCCTGCCGTAGCTAGTCGCGCTAATGGACGTACTTTCGTTTCTCCAAGAGCGAAAAAACTAGCAAAAGAATTGAGAATCGACCTCAAAACCCTCCAAGGAAGCGGGCCTCACGGCAGAATTGTCGCCGAAGATGTAGAAAGGGCTGCCGGAAAAGCACCGACTCCCACGCTAACCTCAACACCTGCTGTTGGAACAACTGCACCAACCCCCGTTGCTCAACCAATAACGCCTCCTGCGGCACCCAAACCTCCAGTTGCAGTTCCTGTTGGTGAAACCGTTCCTTTGACCACATTCCAAAAGGCAGTGGCCCAAAATATGGTTGCCAGCTTGCAGGCTCCCACTTTCCATGTCGGCTACACCATGACCACTGACGCGCTGGATAAGCTGTATCAACAGATTAAATCTAAAGGCGTGACAATGACAGCACTGTTGGCCAAAGCCGTTGCCGTTGCGCTGCGAAACCATCGTATTGTCAATGCCAGCTACACCGACGCAGGAATTCAGTATCATGCAGCCATTAATGTTGCTGTAGCGGTGGCGATGCCCGATGGCGGACTGATTACTCCCGTTCTGCAAAATGCCGACCAACTCGATATTTATTCCCTGTCTCGAAATTGGAAAGGGTTGGTAGATCGAGCTAGAGCTAAGCAACTCCAGCCAGAAGAATACAATAGCGGCACCTTAACCATCTCCAATTTAGGAATGTTTGGGGTCGATCGCTTTGATGCAATTCTTCCTCCCGGACAAGGGGCAATTCTGGCAATTGGGGCTTCCCGTCCTCAAGTCGTGGTTACGCCAGAGGGACTGTTTGGCGTTAAAAGTCAGATGAGCGTCAATATTACCTGCGATCATCGCGTGATTTATGGCGCACAAGCAGCCGCTTTCTTGCAAGACTTGGCTAAGTTAATTGAAACTAATGCTCAATCTTTGACGATGTAATCGCTATTAGTGATTGGTGATTGGTGAGAAGGTGACTGGTGACTAGGATGACGTATTGCTAGATCTCCCAAGCACTAATCACTAATCACTGATTACTGATGACTGATTACTGACAACTGATACTAGTAAGGTTGCGATCGTCGGCTGAAGATTATCGCTCAAGCCATCTACGATAAGAATATGAAAGTCTTCAGCATTAAAAGATTTCATCAACCGATAAGTTTTACTTAGAAAACTTAGATAAATCGAACATCATTTCACAGGCGATCGCTTGCGCCAGATCCATTTGTCCGTAAGAAAATACCCAAGGCAATTCTGGCGGGAGTTGCGAACGAAACCACTCCAAGATGTACGGACTGCCATAAATGATGAGTCCCTCAACTAAACTGCTTTGGAGGAATTGTTGAAAGAAATGTTGTGCTTTAGGCGTTAGTTGGGCACTTCCTCGGAAAGGATTCGCTCGAATAAACACTTGTAGCAGTGTTGTTCTGCGATCGCCTTCAACAAAATCTAGAGTATTTTGATCGACCAGTTGTATTTCGTAACCAAGTTGTTTAGGAAGGGTGACTGCTGGGGTGTGGCGTTCTAAAAAATCGCAATTGAGCAAGTCATCGATCGCAATTAAATTTCTTTTCTTGCTCTCAGTAGAAGGTTTTAGGGGCACAGATCCCCCCATTTGCATTGATTGACGCAGTATTGTCTTAACGGTTTCAATGGCACTCGGTTGAGCGAGTTGAGAAAGTTGGATGGGAGATGGTGCAGAGAAAATTTTCTGTTTAGCTTGCCAAATTCTGGCGGCGGATTCTTGAAGGCGTTCTTTCGTTAAGCGTCCTGACTCAACTGCTTGATATACTGACGCGATCGCCACTTCAGGATCGGCGGGCATTAAAATAATATCTGCCCCTGCTTCAACTGCCATCACTGCTGATTCTTCTGGCGAAGCATATTTGGCAATGCCGCCCATAATCAAGGCATCAGTGACGATTAACCCTTCAAACCCTAATTGATGTCGCAGTTGACCTGTCAGAATGGCTTGAGAGAGGGTTGCAGGGCGTTCTGAGTCCCAGGCTCGAATGAGTAAATGAGCGCTCATAATGCCGTCTACTCCCGCCGCGATCGCGCTTCTGAAGGGAGGTAATTCTATTTCTCTGAGTCGGGCAGTCGAGTGAGGAAGGATGGGTAAATCGAGATGAGAGTCGGTAGCTGTATCCCCGTGTCCTGGAAAATGTTTGGCGGTGGTGAGGACGGGATAGGGTTTTGCCCCCTCGATAAAAGCCGTTGCTAATTGACTGACCACTTCAGGGGTATCGCCAAAAGAACGAATATTAATAACTGGGTTATCGGGATTGTTATTGACATCGACGACGGGAGCAAAGATCCAGTTAATGCCAATGGCTAACGCTTCTTGGGCGGTCACGGCTCCCATTTGAGACGCATAAGATCGTGCTTGAGTTAAATTTTGCTCAGCAATTGCGCCGAGTGCCATCGGTGGCGGAAACCATGTCGCACCTGCAAATCTCTGTCCGACTCCTTCTTCGATATCTGCTGCGATGAATAAAGGAGTTGTTGACCAACTTTGTAGCTGTTGCGATCGCAGGGAGATTTCGGCGGCACTGCCTCCTAATAAGATAACCCCACCCAGATTGAGCGCCTGCAACCAATGGCGTAACTTAGCAGCAGGCGGTTCCCAGGCGGGGTAGCGAATTTGGTGATCGAACAAATAGCCGGAAGCACGCACCACGACCATTTGTCCGATCAGTTCCTTGAGAGAAAATTGCCTCCAATCGGGTAACAAGTTAGCCACAGGCATTAATTCAGTTCCTCTTCCTCAAGGTTGTCTGTTATCTCGTCATCTTCTCGACGAGTATCGCGAATTTGGTTGAGCAGATGCAAGGTGCGATCGCCTCTTTCTAAGGAACGATCTTCAACAAAAATCACCTCTGGCGTTCTCCGCAGTCGTATCCGTTGGCCGAGTTCGCGGCGAACAAAGGCGGCAGAAGACTTTAAACCTTCCATCGTTTCTGCTTTGGCTTCTTCAGTCCCGTAGATGCTAACGAAGATTTTGGCGTGTTGCAGGTCGCCAGAAACATCAACATCAGTAATGCTGACCATTCCAGCCCCGACGCGATCGTCTTTGATTTCGTGCAGCAACATTTGGCTAACTTCCCGTTTGATTAAGGAGGAAACACGCGACACTCGAC
>CAYTUO010000212.1:0-7737 GCA_964441015.1 uncultured Pleurocapsa sp. | reverse complement strand
AAAAATTATCAAATTTCTCAATACGATCTTCCCATCGTCCAACACGGTGCGTTGGAGATTGAGCTAGCAGACAAGAAAACTGGGGAAGTTCAACGTAAAAGAATTGGCATCACTCGCTTGCACATGGAAGAGGATGCGGGAAAACTCGTCCATGCGGGAAGTGATCGCCTTTCCGGTTCTACCCATTCTCTGGTAGACTTTAATCGCACGGGGGTTCCTTTGTTGGAAATCGTCTCCGAACCTGATTTGCGATCGGGCCAAGAAGCGGCAGAATATGCTCAAGAATTGCGTCGCTTGGTGCGTTACCTTGGTATTAGCGATGGCAATATGCAAGAAGGATCTCTCCGTTGCGACGTGAATGTGTCCGTGCGTCCGGTGGGACAAGAAAAATTTGGCACGAAGGTAGAAATCAAGAATATGAACTCCTTCAGTGCGATTCAAAAAGCGATCGACTACGAAATCGAACGGCAAATTGAAGCACTCGAAAACGGCGCAAAGATCGTCCAAGAAACTCGACTCTGGGAAGAGAACGGTCAGCGCACTGTTAGCATGAGATCTAAAGAAGGTTCTAGCGATTACCGTTATTTTCCAGAACCCGATTTGCCCCCGATTGAAGTGTCTGCCGAACAGTTGGAGCAGTGGAAAGCAGAAATCCCCGAACTTCCCGCACAAAAACGCAGTCGTTACGAGACTCAATTGGGACTGTCTGCCTATGATGCTCGCGTGTTGACTGACGATCGCGAAGTGGCAGAATATTTTGAAGCGGCAGTAGCGGCAGGTGCTAACCCCAAATTAGTGACTAACTGGGTTACTCAAGATATTGCTGCTTATCTAAACAATAATAAATTGACTATCAGTGAGATTGCACTCAAACCAGAAGTTTTAGCAGAATTAGTCAATTTAATTGAAAAAGGTACGATTAGTGGCAAAATTGCCAAAGAACTTCTTTCAGAACTGATAGCAAAAGGCGGTTCTGCTAAAGAATTGGTAGAAAAAAAAGGACTGATTCAGATTTCCGATCCCGCCGAACTAGAAAAAATTATTGATGAACTGATTGCTGCTAATCCTAAAGAAGTTGAAAAGTTTCGGAGTGGCAAGACGAATGTCAAGGGATTCTTTGTCGGACAGGTAATGAAGAAAACTAGCGGACGCGCCGATCCGAAGTTAACTAATCAGTTGATAGATAAAAAACTCCAGGGTTAAGTATCAAATTGTTGCACAATTTTGCTGTTTTTCGCTGCCTAACTCTTGGAGTGGTAGACTGGACTCAGTAGATGCACCCTGATATTTTGGGAGGGTTATATCAACTCTCCCTTTTTTAATTATTACTTATTTTATAACTTATCAACAAATATATTTCTTTTTTATCTCGCACAGAGGCACAGAGAGAAATATATTGGCTGTAGTTGTGCTGATACTAAGGTCTTTTAAAGGGGTAATTTAAATCTCACGCATAGAGAGCGCTAAGAAAGTTATCCCTACGATCTGATCGCTACTTAGTATGAGAAATGTCAAGGATAAGACAGCCAAGGGGATAAAGTGTGTGCTAGTTATAGTTAATATTTGATGAGGTGTAATTCATAATTTTTTATGCAAACAGCCGTTTTAGTTCTCGTTCAAGTCCTTCTGGTTATTGCTTTATCTCGATTAATGGGGGTTGGGTGTCGCACGATCAAGCAACCTTTAGTGATTGGAGAAATTATTGCGGGAATTATGTTAGGCCCTTCTTTATTGGGTCTAATTTCTCCGGCAACAGCTAGCTTTTTATTTCCCTCTTCAACGTTGCCTTTCTTAAATGTATTGTCACAAATCGGTTTAATCTTTTTTATGTTTTTGATTGGGTTAGAACTCAATCCCAAATATTTAAAGGGTCAACTTAATATTGCAATATTAACTTCCCACGTTAGTATTATCGTTCCTTTTGCTTTAGGAAGTTTACTGGCATTATTTCTTTATCCTTTAGTTTCTAATAGTTCGGTTTCTTTTACTGCTTTTGCTTTATTTTTAGGGGCAGCAATGTCAATTACTGCTTTTCCAGTATTGGCACGAATTATTACAGAAAATAATTTACAGGGAAGCAAATTAGGAACGCTAGCTTTAACTTGTGCGGCAGTTGATGATGTGACAGCTTGGTGTTTATTAGCGCTGGCGATCGCCGTCACTCGAACTAATAGTATTGTAGGTGCTTTTCCAACTATTATTGAATCCATTATTTATATCGCTTTTATGGTGACAGTAGGGCGATGGTTTCTGCAAAAACTTGCGATTCATTACAGGCGCACGGGAAGACTATCTCAGCTTGTTTTAGCGGGGATTTATATGGGGGTTGTTATTTCTGCTCTCATTACAGAATTAATCGGAATTCACCTCATATTTGGCGCATTTTTATTAGGTGCAGTCATGCCAAAAAATGCGAGTTTTGTTCGAGAAATTGCTGAAAAAACGGAAGATTTTGTGCTTATTTTCTTACTTCCTGTTTTCTTTGCCTATAGCGGTTTGCAGACGGAAATTGGGCTATTAAATCGCCCAGAATTGTGGTTGTTATGTGCTGCTGTTTTAGCCGTTGCCATTCTTGGGAAATATCTAGGAACTTATGTCGCGGCACGGGTATCTGGTATTGAAAAAAGGGATGCTTCTGCTTTAGGTTGGTTGATGAATACTCGCGGACTAACTGAGTTAATTGTCTTAAATATTGGCTTAAGTTATGGAGTGATTTCGCCGTTATTATTTACTATGTTAGTGATTATGGCATTAGTAACTACGTTTATGACTTCTCCTCTGTTGGAATTAACCTATCCAAAAGAAAAAATTAAGCTGGATATTATTGAAGAGACAGAGCCAGAAAAAGTTGCAGCACAATCTATCCCTTCTTACAAAATTTTAGTTCCAGTTGCCAATCCAAGTACTCAAAAAAGATTGCTGAATTTAGCTGTTGCGATCGCAGGCGGTACTCCTGCTGTCGTCCATCCTCTCAGTTTAATCGAACTAGAAGAGGATTATTTCTTTGAAAGTACTCCCGATGAAGCAGAAAGATTAATCAGACAGCGACGAGAGGAATTAGAAGCATTAATTCAAACGTTAGAACCTCCTGATATTCAGAAAAATATTGTTCCCATCGTTCGCATTTCTAATGACGTAGCGCGGGAAACAGCTAATATTGCTATTGTCGATCATGCTAGTTTAATTGTTGTGGGTTGGCACCGTTCGGCATTTAGCATGAATCGATTAGGGGGAAGAGTTGGAAAAATTTTGAATACTTCTCCAGTAGATGTCGCTGTTTTTATTGATAACAGGCAACAAAAATTAGACTCGCTTTTAGTGGCGCATTCAGATAATCTTCATGACGATTTAGCATTATCCCTTGCCTTGAGATTGCTGATTAACAATCCTAATTGCACCCTAAAAGTTCTCAGATTTACGAAAAGTCAAAATGAAACGGATGATTTGAGTTATGAGTTACGCAATATGTTGGAATTATTGCCAGAGGAAGTGCGATCGCGCATAGAGATGATTCAATCTCAAGAAAACGATCCGATCCGAACTGCGATTAGAGAGTCGCACAACGTCGATCTGACTATAGCGGGAACGAGTCCAGCGTGGGGAATCGAACGTCAAACATTGGGACGCTATACCGATAGACTTTCTCAAGAATGTCATTCTTCGCTATTAATTACCCGTCGCTATTCTCGCGTGATTAGTCACATTACTTCTTTGGTCAATCCAGAATAGAAGTTCGTCTTATTTCAACTTAAGTTATTAAACATGAAGGAACATTTCAATTTAAAATCTTTAACATTTTATGGAGTCATGATAGGCTCGGTATTGGTACTTTTTAAAGCCATAAGTGCTTACGGAGAAAATCAACTAAAAGCACCTCAATTAGTAGCAGGAAACTATCGCCTTGACGTTCAAGCATTACCTGAATGTCTGGGATCAGGCAATCTTATCTTAAACATCGAACAATCAGGAATTTATTTATTTGGCAATTTATCAGCCAGCGATCGACAAATTATTCTGGATGGCAAAATGAACGATGGAGAGATATCTTTATCCGGCAAGACAAATCGATTGGCTGAATGTGAACTCTCAGAAAACTCGAATTCTGATAATGGAATTGAAATCAGAGGGAGAACTCAAGAAAAAACGTTTTTTGGGGAAATCAAATGGGATTCTAATCCTCAAGGAATAAATTTTACGGGAACCTTAGAAGAATTACCCAGTCAATCCGAGCTAGAACATTAGTCATCTCGATTTTGGATGAAAGGATTGATCCACTCACTAATCACCAATCACCTTCTCACCAATCAGTGTTTCTTTTCCTATCTAAATTACTACCCATATTTATCTATCCATTGGGGTTAGTTTCCCTGCTATTGCTTGTTGCTCTGATTATGTCTTGGAAACGTCTTTCTTGGATACAATTACCAATTGCTCTAGCGTTAGTCATCCTATTATTAAGTAGTAATGGATGGGTAACGACCTTCTTAGTTCAATCTCTAGAGTGGCAAAATCTCCCGACAGATCTTCCTACAGCAGATGCGATCGTTATTCTAGGAGGAGCAACTAAACGTCCTACAAAACCTCGACCAATGGTAGACGTGAATGAAAATGGCGATCGCGTTATCTATGGGGCTAAATTGTATCAAGATAAAAAAGCTCCCCTAATTATCGCTGCTGGAGGTCGAATTGACTGGTTTAACAACGACCAATCTGAATCGGCAGATATGGCACAATTGTTAGAGATGATGGGGGTTCCGCCAGAAGCTATCATTCAAGAACCTGACTCTCTCAACACTTACCAAAATGCGGTCAATGTCAAAAAAATTCTCGATGAAAGAGGGATTCGTCAAGTATTATTAGTGACCTCTGCTTTACATATGCCGCGATCGCTCCTCATTTTTCAACGCCAGGGAATAGAAGCAATTCCAGCACCCACAGATTTTTTAGTCAGCGAACGCGATACTCAGGAACTCAGTAGCAGCTTTCAGGCGATTATCCTCAATCTTTTGCCAGATAGCGACCGCCTCGACAAAACAACTAAAGCACTTAAAGAATACATCGGTACGGCAATTTATCGCCTCAGAGGATGGCTATAGCGATCTGACTTTCAGAGTGGAGATGGGGGAACTTTATACGACTCGGTAACGCAACGATTATTTACTTTAGCCGATGACACGCTAATTTATCCAGGTCACGACTATCAAGGACAGACTGTTTCTACCATTGGGGAAGAAAAACAATGGAACCCTCGCTTTGTCGGACGCACTCGTGACAACTTTATCGAGTTTATGAACAATCTCAATCTAGCCGATCCGAAAAAGATGATGGAAGCAGTTCCCGCTAACGAACGCTGCGGCAATATCTCTGCTGTGGCGCGATCGCACTTTATACTGATATAGTTTTCGTCCCTCGAAAATAGATCACGAAAAGAGCGATTAGGGTTAATAACATTAAGATAAATCAGGTATTGGAGTAAGCATTATGATGCGTCAAATTAGCCTAATTTTAGGAATAGGAGCCTTTTTGACGATTTTTGCCGATATGGCCCAAGCAGAACCAATAAACAAGCAAAATCCGTCATCTCGTGGTTCTCTCAACACCCTTGAAAATCGCAGTCTTGAAACCGATCCAGAAGTTTTCTTCCCTGAAAGTTCGCAAAGAAACACGCCTTCTTATCCTGAAGGTACCATCGGTGAAGAGTCTAGGTACGACACTGAATTTGAAGCTTTCGGCGAAGAGTTTAAAGTTGACGTAGGGGAATATCTCAGGGACGGAGATTCCTATTTCAATCCTTCAGTAGCGCCTGGAGACGTTGCTGATGATGAGAAAGTTCGAGTTCTGATCGAGTTAGAGGAATGGAATAATAGACGATAGTTGCTCAATTGGTCACGATCGCACTCTCTAGCGCTGCTTGTAAGTCTTGCGTTAGATTAGCAATGGCATGACGGCGATTTTGCTGATAATCCCCCCAGCGATCTGACACGGAAATCGGATCGCCAATCGTCATTTGGACTTGTTGTTTTCCTAAGTGGGGTCTAAAGAAGGGGTTTCCGCCTTTGATCCGAGTGATACAATCGCACAATAGCAGCGTCGTCTCAGCAAAACGTTCGGCAGTGGGTTTTTCTTTGACGTAGTAACCCGTAACAGCGACAAAAGTTTCTACAAGTCGCATATGCCATACTCGTAAGTTAGCTTCTTCGGCAACGCGATCGGCTAATCCTCGTTCGACTGGGGAAAGTTTATGGGTGGGTTTGAGTTCTTCTCGATAAATACGATCCCATCCTGCTTGTTCTAAACGACGACAGCGATCGATGACGTTCCCTTTTGCTGGTAAGGCGAAGTATTCTTCTGCAACTTTTAGTGCCACATCGAGTAAATTCTGCAAGCGAGTCGCTAGGATTGCTTCAGCATCTAATGGGTGAGTTTCCGTCGTGGGTGGAGGTAAGTTTTGATGATAAAACTCTCGATAAAAGTCTTCCATCAGAAATAAAAGACGTTCTCCTAATTGATAAAGTCGCTGATAGAGATTGTTTTCCTTTGATGTTTCTGTTGTTTGGCGATCACTCAAACCCGTATCGATTTCGAGTTGTGTTACGAGTTTTTCGATTTCTTTCCAAGGTGGAGTGAGGTAGCGATACTGAATGCCAATGGGAACGATCAGAACTTGTTCAGGACGCTTTGCCTTTTGTATGTCCTCGACGCACCAAAAACCGAGTTGTGAGATTCCGGGTTCAATGGGACTGACAATTTCATTATGTCCGTTAGTGGCTCCTTCTGGCGCTGCTGCCATCGGAAATTGACCTTCTGCAAACAACTGACGTGCCGATCGCAACCCGATCAAGTCCATTTTGCCACGTTGGATAGGAGTCCCGCCTAACTGGGAGTAAAGCCATCCTATCCCAGCACCTGCCCAAAGGGGAATGCCGCGATCGTAGATAAAGTGGGCGTGAATGGGGGATTGTAGCGAGATTCCCTGCTGTAGCGCCACCTGGGGAACTAATTTCCAGAGAAGATAAGTCATGCAGTAGGGATCGTCAGTATTGGGGTGGCGAAATGCCATCATGAAGCGAATTTTTTTTTGTTGAAACTGATGGTATAGATCGGCTAAAATTTCGACGCGATCGGCTTGAATGCTAGCAATATTTGTTTTCCATTGCAACCAGAATGGCAAAATGAGTTGAGATCCCCTCAAAACTAGCGGATTGAGAGAAGGCGGAATAAATTCTAGCGGCGGTTGGGCGCGTATTTCTTTATTATTCATTTAAGCTATTTATTGTTCCTGAAATATTTGTAGCAACCAGCGATTAATTTGACTATCATCTTCTGTCTGACTGCGCCTTAAAGCTTCTTCTACTACAGTCATTTTTAGCCCAGGTAATACTTTTGAGTCTTGAATTCTTCCACTGTATCCTTGAGAAATTTCAAAAACAACGACATTACTCGCATTTACATCAACGACCCAGTATTCTTTGACTCCTAATCCTTCGTACAATAATCTTTTTCTCCCTAAATCGTCATTGAGAGAACTAGCAGCAATTTCTATGACTAAAGCTGGCGGTTCAAACTGATTTAAATCGATAGGTGAATTATTTTTTGGAGGTAATTGAAATTCTGATCCCATATAGAATGACAGATCCGGTTGTGCTTCACTTACTCCAGATTTTCGTAAACTAACATTAATAAATCCTTTCACTCTAATTTGTTTGAGAGTAGCAAATAAATTAATTACGTTAAAAA
>CAYTUO010000211.1:0-7783 GCA_964441015.1 uncultured Pleurocapsa sp. | reverse complement strand
CTGGTTTACCCACTGCTGTTATTATGAGCCACCCAATTGAAAACCGCTATAAGTACACGCTTTCTACTCCCTGTTCGGTCGAGCAATGGCGCGAACTCCAAGCGGATTTATTAGAATTTGTAGATGGCGATCGCAAACTCAAAAATCCCAGTCGTGTCATGCGCTTGGCTGGAGCTTATCACATTAAGCCAGGACGCGAGCCGATTCAAAGTCGGTTAATTCTCAACTCAGGCAAGACTTATCCTTATGAACAATTGAGGGAGATTATCCCAAAACGCCAGCCAGCGGCTCAAACAGATCGACTCCAATGGCATGAATTCGAGAAAAATTTTCGACTACCGATTAATGAATCAGTCCCACTTTACGAATGCTTGACCAAAACCGATCGCGATTTAATTGAACGCGGCGTAGGACAAGGGGAACGCAATGCTATTGGCTATGCTCGTCTGGTCAATTTGCTTGCTACTGCCGACTACTTAAATAGTATCGGTCAAGCTTATGAAGGCAATCCTCGACAACTATTCGAGCAATTCTGTCACAATTGTGCCCCTCCTATCGAACAAGGCGAGATTGAGTCCATCTGGAAATCTGCAAATGGGGGACGAGCGACAACAACCAGTTTATCGCCCGATGCGATTGAGAATTGCATCAAAGCTTGGAAGTGGAGACAGATTCAAGCTCAAAAGCCACGACAACTGGAACTAAAATCGATAGATAATGGTAATAGGTCGAGAAACACTCAACCACAAACTGAATCAGTTTCTTTACGCGATCGCATCGTCAAAATTTTAACCCAAGTTGCTAGTTATGCGACTCTGGTGGATTTGCCCCCAGGCGATCGCTCTTGAGCGCGCCTCCGGCGATCGCTCTTGAGGGTAACTAGCAACTTGGGTTAATAGGAGCAATTTTATCTCAATTTTCTATCTAAACCTCCCAAAAATAGACCCAAAATGGAAAGCTTATTGAGAATAGACTATCGACTTCAAGAGAGATTAAAAACTCTGAAACGCTTATCTCAAGAGAGGTTTACGCCAAGCCCGTGACGAGGATTGAACTCGTGACCTCACCCTTACCAAGGGTGTGCTCTACCACTGAGCTACACGGGCAAACATTCGGTTTTAGTTATCGTACTTATGCGATTATGCCATTCGAGTAATAGGTTTGGCAAGAATTTTTGGCAAGACTGTAATTATATCCCTCTTTGGTGAAAACCCGCCATTATCTAGAACCTGTAGCAGAAGGCGGACTAAACGACATAGAAAACCTGATGCATCTGTAATCTAAAATCTGGGCGCTCGCCTTGGCAGAGGTCAGTAACATGATCTCAAATCAAATTGCCTCTCATGAGTAGACGTAAAACCCAATTAGAGAGCCGAAATTTCATTAGGCTCGCCTACTTAGCGATTGGTAGTGCGATCGCTTTCTCTGGAAATAATGCCTTTGCCCAGAGCAACATTGTCCCCGATGATACCCTGGGTAACCAAAAATCCAAAGTCATCGGTAACTTTGGCGGTCTTCCTGTTGAACTGATTGAAGGCGGGGCAAAGCGAGGAGCTAACCTCTTCCACAGTTTTCGGGAATTTAATGTCAGCGAAGGGAGAGGAGCCTATTTTACCAATCCCTCTGGGGTGGAAAATATCCTCAGTCGCGTGACGGGAACCAACCCCTCAAATATTCTGGGAACGCTTGGTGTGTTGGGGAATGCCAGTGGTGAGGGAGGTGGCGAGATCCAGCTTCAGGGAAGGAATATTACGCTTACCAATGGGTCAACAATTCTGGTAGAGACGCTAGGAAGTCAAAGCGGCGGACAACTTCCATACAGCCAATGCTTTCTCTGGTCGAGGCGGCAGGATCGAGATCGCGACTCAGGGACTTTTTGGCATTGAGGATCGCGATCGCCCGACTCCTCTAAGCGACATTACCGCTAGTTCTGAGTTTGGCGTACAGGGACAAGTGACGATCGCCCAACCCGATCTCGACCCCAGTCAAACCCTCGTACAATTCCCTATCAATCTGGTCGATCCTTCCCAGCAGATTGCTAGAGGATGTCCCAGTCAAGGTCGCATTACAGAAAAGCAATTGGGCAGTTTTGTCATTACAGGAAGAGGAGGTTTGCCTCCGAGTCCCACCGACCCTCGAATTAGTGAGGTCGTGCTTACAGATTGGGCAACTTTAGAAACTGAGGAGGAGAATGAGGCGGCTAAGATTGAGGCTGAAGTTACCAGAGAGGAAACTTCTCAAGCAATTTTAGAAGCGCAGGGATGGACAATTGGTCAGGATGGCAAGCTCGTTCTGGTTGCTCAAGCGCCTACGGTTACGCCTGATCTGCTATTAGGGAATTGGCTTTAATGCTTGGTTGAGCTACTATCGAGAAGTTTTTCTTTTTCAGGTCTTGCGCCTGGCGACAAAAGATGAGAAAAAAATTGTAATCTCCTTTCCATAATCTTGGAGGAAATCGAGAATGGACCGGCGACAAGTGTTGGTTCGGGTAAACCGGACTTGGCTATCTAGTACGCTGTCTTTGGCTCTTGTAGCTGTACTCCCTCCCTCAGCGCAGGCAGCAGGCTTCAGTCGGATGTATGTCTTTGGCGATAGTCTTTCTGAGACGGGAAATTCTCTAGCTATTACCACGGCAGCTAACGCCATCAATCCCCTCATCCCCATTATTCCTCCCAGTTCGGTCGGGTATGTTAACGGGCGCTTTGCCAACGGTTCTATCTGGCTAGACTCTCTAGCAGCTAAGCTGGAACTGGGATTGCCCCCAATCTCAACCCTGGCTGGGGGAGCTAGCCCAAATGGAGTTAACTTTGCCATTAATAGCGCCACGACCGGAGAGAAGAACACTTTTCCCCTTCCTCTTCCCGGTTTCGTGGGAGTGCAAGAGCAGATTGCCCAGTTTACCACGGCCAACGCTAGCGCCGATCCCAATGCACTTTATATCTTCTGGGCTGGTGCTAACGATTACTTGGGCGCTCAAGTGACAGAGCCGACAGAACCCGTTGCCAATTTGTCCAATGCAGTCGAAGACCTCTACGCCCAGGGCGCTCGCCATTTTTTAGTAGCTAATCTGCCAGCGCTAGGAAATACTCCAATCGCGCAAAGTCAGGGCAGCGCTGTAGCCAAGGCTCTTAACCAGGTGACAGCCGGGCATAATTTCTTACTTTCTCGCTCACTCGATCATCTCAGTTTACTTCCTGAAATTAATCTTAAGCTCTTAGATATTGCGTCTCTGTTTGAGAGAGCTATCCAGCAACCGTCGGTTTTTGGCTTTACCAATGTCAATTCCCCATGCTTGGTTAACTCTCCCCTATTTCATCCCCCATCGGCTCCCATTAGCACTTGTAGCAATCGAGACCAATATCTGTTCTGGGACGATCTCCATCCTACGAGTGCAGCACATAGGGCGATTGGAGAGTTGGCTTTTAAAACTCTTACTCATCAGTCGGTTCCCGAAGCGACACCGCGATGGGAAGTCTTGGCGTTTGTCGTTTTGGTCGCCAGCTTTTTCGGGAGCAAGCGGAAATCAAAGAGAAGAGAGAAATCGTTTCTCTATTTTAAGAACTCCTGACATCTCGCTTTTTTCTCATAACATTTCTTCTCCGGCTACCAACTTAAAGCGGGACAAAAGTAGGAGAGATTAGAGAGTTCGAGCGCCGTCTGGGGTAAGCGATCGCCCAGAAGAACTCCCGCTCGTTTTTTTAACAATTCGGTGTTAGAGTTATAGTTTTAAACTCAACCTAAAGAGGCTTTACATCATCTATTTCCAGCAAGGATAAAAAATTTTGTCTATTTTCGTGTAAGTTTTATATTCTTCTAGTGTGAGTGTGTCGTGTGAGGAAAATTGAACTATGGTAACTTCTCTATCCCGCAATGGAAGCAGTCGTCTTAATTCGCCGCAATTAGAGCTAACTGTCTGCGCTCCCTCGATTGGTCTCCTGCCCGAACTTCCCAAAACTCCCTTATTTGGAACTGATGGGATCCGAGGGAAAGCTGGAGAATTACTAACGGCTCCTTTTGCCGTGCAATTGGGTTTTTGGGCAGGTCAAGTCTTAAAGGAAGCGGCTTCTGTCTTAGGGCCCGTCATTATCGGGCAAGATTCTAGAAACTCTAGCGATATGCTGGCGATGGCGATCGCAGCCGGATTGACTTCTGCTCGATTAGAAGTTTGGCACTTAGGACTCTGCCCCACGCCTTGCGTTGCTTACCTGACGCGGATGACCCAGGCGATCGGAGGCGTGATGATTTCTGCCAGTCACAATCCTCCAGAGGACAATGGAATCAAATTTTTTAGCCGCGAGGGAACTAAACTCTCAGATTTACTCGCACAGAGAATCGAAGCAGGATTGAGAGGAAAGCTGGCTTCGGCTGCAACAATCGAAACCTCGCTCTCTTGGGGGAAATCCTACCATCACAAGGCTTTAGTCAACGATTACAGTCAATTTTTGCAACAGTCGCTTCCAGCCGACATCGATTTTCAGGGAATGCGAATTGTCTTGGATCTGGCTTGGGGAGCAGCGGTTGCCTTAGCCCCTTTAGTATTTAAGGCGTTGGGAGCAGAGGTCATCTGTTTGCACGATCGCCCCGATGGAGATCGCATCAATGTCAAGTGCGGTTCAACTCATCTCAATTTATTGCAAGCAGCAGTTGTAGAATCGGGTGCCGATCTGGGATTTGCCTTCGATGGTGATGCCGATCGCGTCATGGCAGTGGATGCCCAAGGACGAGTGGTCGATGGCGATTATATCCTTTACTTCTGGGGGCAAATGCTCAAAGATCGCAATCTGTTACCGGATAATTCGATTGTGACGACGGTTATGGCTAATTTAGGCTTTGAGAGGGCTTGGCAGGCACTTGGCGGTCAAATGCTTCGCACAGCAGTCGGCGATCGCTACGTCCAGGAAAAAATGTGGCAAACGGGAGCTATGTTAGGAGGCGAACAGTCCGGTCATATTATCTGCCATCACCACAGCTTTTCTGGCGACGGGGTGCAAACGGCCTTGCATTTAACAGCTTTGGCGCGTCAGTCTAGAACTTCTTTAGCTGAATTAATCGATAGCAGCTTTCAAACCTATCCTCAGATTTTACGAAATGTGCGCGTAGAAGATCGCGATCGCCGCATTCGTTGGCAAGAGTGCGAACTTTTGCAAAAGGCAATTGCTCAAGCGGAAAGTGACATGGGCGATCGAGGACGAGTTTTAGTAAGGGCATCGGGCACGGAACCTCTAATTCGCGTCATGGTAGAATCAGCGAGTGACCAAGCGGCTCAATATTGGTCGGAGCAATTAGTTGTTGCTGTCGAGCGATATTTAGTTGCCTAAACCTGATATTTTTTTCGAGCAAAAACAAGAGAGAGAGTTAGGAAAAAATTTCTTCTCTCTTTTTTTTCTGATAAGCGTTTACTGTTTACTGATAAGCCGTCCATCTTCTAATTCGATAATGCGATCGGCGACATCTAAAATTCGGTTATCGTGGGTGACAATTAGGATAGTGCATCCTTGTTCTTTGGCTAATTGTTGCATTAATTCCACAACTTCGTGACCCGATTTACTATCTAAAGATGCTGTTGGTTCGTCAGCTAAGACCATTTTCGGACGACTGACTAAAGCACGCGCGATCGCGACTCTTTGTTTTTGTCCGCCAGAAAGATTATGGGGATGATAATTGATATGATCTCCTAATCCTACTGCTTCTAACATAGTGATCGCTCTTTCTTTTGCTTCTTGCTCTGACATTCCGTTATGCAATTCAACTGACATTTGTACGTTTTGTCGGGCTGTTAAACATTCCAACAAATTATGTGCCTGGAAAATATAGCCAATGTTGCGGCGAATTTTTACTAATTGTTTTTTCTTGGCTTTTACTAATTCTTGTCCAAAAACTTTAAGACTTCCTGTTTGAGGCGCTCGCAGTCCTCCCATTAAAGTCAGTAGGGTTGTTTTTCCCGAACCAGAAGGCCCTTTCAGAATGGCGACTTCTCCGGCTTTAAGGGTTAAATTAATATCAAATAAAATCTGTTTTTTTAAGATTCCTTCGCCATAGTAATGATCGAGATTTTTAGTTAAGACAACAGGTTCTTCTTTCATAATTTAAAGCTTAATAAATATCGGCTGGATCGGCTGCTCTCAGTTTCCGAATCGCAATAGCACCTGAGACAAAACACATAATTAAAGTCAAAATCAAAACAGTTGTCGCTTTTGAGATCGACATGGCAATAGGTAAATTGGTTGCCCCTGATGCTAAAGCATAGAGAAGAGTGGCAATAATACAACCTGGAATGTACCCTAGAAAAGCAAGAATAACTGACTCTTGAACCACCAATAAAATAAAGTAAAAATCCGTATAGCCAATCGCTTTTAAAGTGGCATATTCCGGCAGGTGATCGGCCACATCTGTATAGAGAATTTGATAGACAATTACGATGCCGACGATAAATCCCATCGCCGTACCAAGGCTAAAAATAAAGCCGATCGCCGTACTGGTTTCCCAATATTTCCTTTCATGCTCGATAAATTCTTCTTTCGAGAAAACTTTGACATCCTTGGGTAGCTTTTCTCGCAATGCTTGCATGACTAAATCTCGATTTGCTTGGGGTTCTAACCGAATAATCCCAATATCAATTAAACCTTTCTCTCGATTAAAAAGACGAATGTAATTTAAATCGCTAGTAATAATATTTCCATCGGCAGCAAAAGAAGCCCCTAAAGAGAATAAACCGCCTACCTTAATGCGACGAGAAGCAACTTCTGTCGTGACAGGTTTTCCTTCATTAAACTGTTGAGCAACCGGCCCGAATTCAGCGCGAGATTTTGCATCAAATAGAACGACATCTTGCAGTTTAATAACATCGAGATTATGTTGAACTTCCGGGATGTTAAAAATATTATCTGTGGGATTAAATCCAACGATCAGAATGCTACGAGTATTGCGAGAAACCGGATTTTTCCACAGAGCCAAATCGACATAAACCGGACTCACTGAAGCAACTCCAGCAACCGCCAATGACTCATATAAACGTCGCGAGGAAAATGTCTTTGTAGAAAAAAGTGCCTCCGACTGAGGACTCATTAAAAAAATATCGCCTGCAAAATTTTGATGAATTTTGATGCTACTGTCAAAAAGGGCATCCTGAAACCCTAATTGCATAAACATCAGCATATCGGCAAAACTAATACCAGCTAATGCCACGAGCAAGCGAATTTTTTCGTGAGTTAGTTGTAACCAAGATAAAGGAATTTTCATAAAATTCTAAACTCACAATTATGAGCGATCGAGTAGAATTTTGACTAATACTTTTGAGTTAGTTAAACCGGAAACAATTTTGCTAGCTTCTGAATCGAGTAAAATTTTGACTTCTACAACTCTGGTATCGACATCTGCTGCCGGATCGGTGTCGAGAACGTCTTTTTTGCCAATTTGTAGGCCAATTTGACTGACTTTGCCTTTTAACTCGCCCTCAAAAGCTTGACTTTCGCTAGTAACAGTTACTGGTTGTCCCAAACGAACTTTACCGATATCGCTTTCGTAGACTTCTGCAACGACTACCATTTGGTCAGTTTTCCCTAATTCGGCAATTCCTTCATCTTCATCGACACTTTCTCCAGGATAGGTATTGATTTCTAGGACTTGTCCCTGAAATGGCGCTTTGACGGAGGCTAATTCGAGATCCTCTTGTGCTTGTTGGAGAGAGGCGATCGCTTTTTCTACTTCTGCTTGCGCTTGCTGCACGTCCACAGGACGGATTTCGGCAATTCGATCGAGATTAGCTATGGCTTCTTGAATTTGT
>CAYTUO010000210.1:0-7829 GCA_964441015.1 uncultured Pleurocapsa sp. | reverse complement strand
ATCATTTTTTAGTTAATTACTAATAGTTTAGCATAATATCTCCTGAAGAACCATTTACGCCTGTGGACAAGAAGGAGCCGACTCCCTTGGTTGAAGCAGGAAATTAACACTAAACCTGGTTTAACTAAGTTTAGGTAAGTTTTTTAGAGCAGTTGTATTCAGTTGGTACAAAAATTGTCCCAGAATTGGCGATCGCACTAATTGTCTTACTATCCCAGCGATTGACTCAGGTATTCCCATCGCCCGCAACGGCCCTCGCCAAGTGGGTGCCACTAAAATCAGTTTTGAGACAGTTTCGGGATAGTCTTTTGCCAGTTGTAGCGCATAACCGGCCGCATGGCCTGCCGCTACGACAATGACGGGCGTATCAAAGACGGAAGGAACAAAATCCTGTAGCAGTTGATGATAAAGACTGGATTGATAATTAATGAAAGGACGATCTGATTGACCGAATCCCGGCCAGTCAAGCGCTATCACCTGAAACTGAGAGGCTAGTATTTTGGCGATTTCCCCCATTTCTGCACGAGTAGAAACCGTACTAAAGGCGGGCAGCATCAGCACTGGCAGTCCTTGACCCAGGATTTCATAAACAACCGTTATCTCTTGTTGTTGCCAGTTCCAAGAATATTTATGAATCGTACCGCCGAAACC
Source organism: uncultured Pleurocapsa sp. (assembly GCA_964441015.1). GTDB lineage: Bacteria > Cyanobacteriota > Cyanobacteriia > Cyanobacteriales > Microcystaceae > Hydrococcus. The sequence continues at coordinate 7,178 of CAYTUO010000210.1, read as the reverse complement.
ACCATGAGTAGGTGCAAAGGGAGATTTTGTTAAGGCTGTCATAAGCAATTCAAAACTCAAAACAAATCGCGCATCTAATAGTAACTCTATCAATTTGATAACGGACAATGACGGCTTTTACACGCTCTTCTTTTTGTCAAGTCATTGAAACAATTTTTTATATAAAGACAAAAAAATAGCGTTGCGCGATCGCGGAACAATCTGGCAACGCCGCAGTCATGAGTTAATGAGAGATAAATGCTCTAGGTTGCGTAGAAAGGGTTATTATGCGCTTCCCTAATTACCACATCCCTCTTACAGGTTCGGCTTCGGGATATTCGCCTCCCACCGGAGTATCTGGTTGTGGTTCGAGGGGAGCAATGGTTACTGCGCGACCTTCATTTTGGGCTAATGACTGCCAAAGCGATGCAGTTCGTTCGCTCAGAGGAGTTCCCTTGGTTTCAGCCGACATTTTCCATCCATAATCTTTCTGTAATTTTGTAATCCAGTATGGATGAGCGCTACCAACTAGCTCGTATTCTCCGTCCTCTTCGACTAGACGAACGTCATCGCCAGGATTGGCTGAACCTACTGCTGTGACTCTATCGTCGCCGCTCTTTAGCTGAACCCCATCGCTCATGTCCATTAGCTCAATCGAGAGGAAATTGCCTGTTTTCCCTCTGACCTTACCGATTACATTCTCAGAAAGGTTCATTTGCTCTTCTTCCTTATAAGCTTCGTGTCCTAGTAGTTGGCTAATGAAAGTTTCTGTTGTTGGAGTGTCAACTTGCTCTTGTGTGGGAAGGGCGATCGCTGGAGTCACTGAGACAGCAGACAAAGAGGCGACTACCAGCATTCCGGTTAGTGTGTGAGATTTTTGGCTAAACACGATAACCTCGCTTGATCCTAAACAAAAATCATTTTAAAACACTTAAAACTATAACCATATTCTAAGATAACGTCAAAAAATCTAGGGAGCGATTTAATAATTGACGTTTTTTAGTAGAATTATCGAATTTGATGCTAAATTCCTCCTACATAGGCTCCGATGGAGATTCCGATAATTCAGATTGCATATCCAGTTCAGAAGTAGAGGTTTCTTCCTGAGAAGGGGCAGATTCAATAGGTTCGATTGATTCTTCAGGAGGAGTTTTCAGTTGGACTGTAGAGGTTTTTTCTTCTTGAGGGACTAAAATCTTGCTTGGTTCGCCTAATGATTCTGAGGGAATTTCTGGTTCAGTTACTGGAGTTAAAGTTTCTTGAGGGATTGGACTAGGTTCTGTGGAAGGAACTTCTGGTTCAGCCGTTGGGGTTTCCTCTGGAATAGGAGTTAGTTTAGCTTTATAGGTGGGATCGACGATCGCACGGGCATATTCTGCTGAAAGTTCTCCCCGCATCAATTTAGAGAGCGTATCTTGACCTTTAGGAGTATAGGTAATCAGCCGAACCGTATTATTGAAGACGTTATCAACTCGATTGCCTCGTGCGTCGAGAAATTCTAGCTGAACCCAGTTGTTCCCTTTCTCAAACCCGGTTAGATAGACGGATTGCCAGTTATCTAGCACAAAGTTTTGACCGTTAACCGTGACTCGAATTCGCCAGTCAGCCGTTTTGTTTTCTGGTGTTTCCCTAGCCAATAGGCGCAAAGGGGCGTTGGTTAAATAAAAGTCAAGCAGGATTGGCTCAGCACCGTAATTTCCTTGAGGATAGCTATAGGTTAGCAAGGGTAAGGAGGGGTCGGGCGTATTGCTACCTGTTTTCGTGAGGATATGGAAGGTCGTTTGAGCATAAGCCCCTTCATTTTTGAAGCTTTCATGCCAAGGACGAGACGCGAATACTCGTAGCGTGTGGGTTCCAGGGGTCAGTTTTTCGAGGATAATCGGTTTGTCTGCGCCATAAACTTCTTGAGCGGGTTCGTTGTCTACAATCATCTTCAGGTGCGGCCCCATTTCCCAATCGGGATCTTTATAGATGGGTAAGTCTCGCACTTGAAGCTGTACCGAGATCGTTGTATCTTGGAAAACTTGGTCAGTTTGAGGACTGAGGATCGCAACTTGAGGCTGGTACTGTTCTAGGCTTTGGCGTAGCTCTTGAATGGCAGCAGGAGGGGCTACTTCTGACAGTTTCCCAGCACTGATCGGTGGAGCAGGCTGTTCGGGGCTAGATAGAGAAGAAACTTCGAGGCGATCGCTACAGCTAAATAGACCAATACTTAATACAACTAATAATACGCCCCAACAAATAGATTTTATAGGGAAAAATCGATAATTAAAAGTCAACACACTTAGCCCTCCTCATGAGCATTTAATCAATTAATTTTTCTGAATCAACTTATTAATTTTACTGAAGATTCCTCTATGGCAATATAGCCCAATTTGACCTCTTTCTTGCTGGTATTTTCTAAAACATTGCTTTTTGTAAAGAAAACGTTGCTTGCCCTTGACTTTTGGTCGCTTAAGATTTGCTGTCGCTCTCGATACTATCGAGAATTGAACGAATTTTAATTATTGTTAAGCACTACCAACAGACAAGAGAGGAAAGACTTATCATCTTCTATTGATGCTTTTGGCTGAAAGCTTATCTAAAACGGGCATATTCAGCAAAATTGAAAAGCGATGAATTTTCCCATTTGCTTTTCTTCTATTACACTATTCATCAATAGGAAACACCTAAAGTTCATTGTCGAGAGAGGAGACCCCTCATGGCAATTAGTCCTCCGGAGAGAGAGGCGAAAGTCAAGGTAACGGTTGATACAGATCCAGTTCCTACTTCATTTGAGAAGTGGGGAAAACCTGGTCACTTTGACCGCACTTTGGCTAGAGGTCCCAAAACCACAACTTGGATTTGGAATCTCCACGCCAACGCCCATGATTTTGATAGTCAGACTAGCGACCTAGAAGACATTTCGCGGAAAATTTTCAGCGCACACTTCGGTCACTTAGCCGTTGTTTTCGTCTGGCTGAGCGGCATGTACTTTCATGGCGCTAAATTTTCTAACTACGAAGCTTGGCTAACCGATCCCACCCACATCAAGCCTAGCGCTCAAGTGGTGTGGCCGGTCGTTGGTCAAAGCATTTTAAATGCTGATGTCGGCGGCGGCTTCAGCGGCATCCAGATCACCTCTGGATTGTTCTATCTCTGGCGAGCCTCCGGCTTTACCAACAGCTATCAGCTATACTGCACCGCGATCGGCGGTTTAGTCATGGCTGCCCTGATGCTGTTTGCTGGCTGGTTCCACTACCACAAAAAAGCTCCCAAGCTGGAGTGGTTCCAGAATGCGGAGTCAATGATGAACCACCACTTGGCTGGTTTGTTGGGTTGTGGCTCTTTGGGCTGGGCAGGTCACCAAATCCATGTTTCTCTGCCGATTAACAAGCTCTTAGATGCTGGCGTAGCTCCCAAAGACATCCCCTTACCGCACGAGTTCATCTTAGATCCGAGCAAGATGGCGGAGCTATATCCCAGCTTTGCCCAAGGAATTAAACCCTTCTTTACTTTAAACTGGGGAGTCTACTCAGATTTCTTGACCTTCAAGGGCGGTTTGAATCCGGTAACGGGCAGCTTGTGGCTGTCAGATCAGGCGCACCATCACTTGGCGATCGCCGTGCTGTTCATCATTGCCGGTCATATGTACCGTACCAACTGGGGTATCGGTCACAGCATGAAGGAAATCCTAGAGGCTCACAAAGGGCCCTTCACAGGTGAAGGACACAAAGGTCTCTATGAAATCCTGACCACTTCTTGGCACGCTCAGCTAGCCGTTAACCTAGCTCTGTTCGGCTCGCTCAGCATCATCGTGGCTCATCATATGTATGCCATGCCTCCCTATCCCTACATGGCGATCGACTATGCTACTCAGTTAGCTTGTTTTACTCATCATGTTTGGATTGGTGGTTTCTTAATTGTGGGAGCAGGCGCTCACGCCGCGATCTTCATGGTGCGCGATTACGACCCTGCCAAGAATGTTGACAACTTGCTTGACCGCGTGATCCGTCACCGAGATGCTATCATTTCTCACCTAAACTGGGTATGTATCTTCCTGGGCTTCCATAGCTTCGGTCTTTACGTCCACAACGATACAATGCGGGCGTTCGGTCGTCCCCAAGATATGTTCTCGGATACGGGAATTCAACTACAGCCTATCTTTGCCCAGTGGGTACAAAACATTCATACCCTGGCACCCGGCAACACCGCTCCTCATGCCCTAGCTCCTGCGAGCTATGCGTTTGGTGGAGATGTGGTAGCCGTGGGCGGTAAAGTAGCAATGATGCCTATTGCGCTCGGTACAGCCGATTTCTTGGTGCATCACATCCATGCTTTCACCATCCACGTTACCGTGCTGATTCTGCTCAAGGGCGTTCTGTACGCTCGCAGTTCTCGTCTGGTTCCAGACAAATCTGAGCTAGGCTTCCGCTTCCCTTGCGACGGCCCTGGTCGGGGCGGTACTTGTCAGGTATCGGGTTGGGATCACGTCTTCTTAGGCTTGTTCTGGATGTATAACTCCCTGTCGATTGTAATTTTCCACTTTAGCTGGAAGATGCAATCCGATGTCTGGGGAACAGTTGCACCAGACGGTACGGTGACTCATGTGACTTTGGGGAACTGGGCGCAAAGTTCGATCACTATCAACGGTTGGTTGCGCGATTTCCTGTGGGCGCAAGCTTCTCAAGTGATCAACTCTTACGGTTCAGCCCTCTCGGCTTATGGCATTATGTTCCTAGCCGGTCACTTTGTCTTTGCCTTTAGCTTGATGTTCCTATTTAGCGGTCGCGGCTACTGGCAAGAACTGATTGAGTCGATTGTTTGGGCGCATAATAAGTTAAAGGTAGCTCCAGCTATTCAGCCTCGCGCTCTGAGCATTATTCAGGGTCGTGCTGTTGGAGTAGCTCACTACTTGCTAGGAGGAATCGTCACTACCTGGGCGTTCTTCCACGCACGAACTCTTTCCTTCTAAATGTCTGGGATAAAACCCATATTTTCTGCTTGCCAATCCTGTCGGGAGAGTTGATCAACTTTTCCTCAGCGATTGGCAGCTTACTCCCCACCGAATCTGGTGAATTGGCAGTAAGCCTAATGTTTAAATAAAAACGGCACAATACCAGGGTAAAGTAGCCCACTTTTGAAACCGTTTTTAACTTTCCATCTGTTGTGACTTCGGTTACAGTAGATCACTAAAACAGGAAATGAGCAGCGATTCTTCTGCAATAGCCTCATTATTTAGAGAGGAGAATTTCCTAAACAGCTATGGCAACTAAATTTCCAAAATTTAGCCAGGCACTTGCCCAAGATCCGACTACACGCCGGATTTGGTATGGGATAGCCACAGCCCACGATTTTGAAACCCATGATGGCATGACTGAGGAGAATCTTTATCAAAAGATTTTTGCTTCTCACTTCGGTCACATCGCTATCATCTTTTTGTGGACTTCCGGCACCGTATTCCACGTAGCCTGGCAAGGCAACTTCGAGCAGTGGATCAAAGATCCCCTGAATGTCCGTCCCATCGCCCACGCGATCTGGGATCCTCAATTTGGTAAAGCAGCCGTCGATGCTTTCACCCAAGGCGGTGCTTCCTATCCAGTCGATATCTCCTACTCTGGGGTTTATCACTGGTTCTACACCCAAGGAATGAGAACAAATGGCGATCTCTATCAGGGGGCAATTTTCCTCTTGATTTTGGCAGCCTTGTTCTTGTTTGCTGGCTGGCTGCACTTACAGCCCAAGTTTCGTCCCAGCTTGGCTTGGTTTAAGAATGCCGAGTCTCGGATGAATCACCACCTGGCTGGCCTGTTTGGCGTTAGCTCCTTGGCTTGGACAGGTCACCTCGTTCACGTTGCTATTCCTGAATCGAGAGGACAGCACGTCGGTTGGGATAACTTCCTGTCTACCGCACCGCACCCTGCTGGCTTATTGCCTTTCTTCACGGGTAACTGGGGAGTCTACGCTCAAAACCCAGATACTGCTAGCCATGTGTTTGGGACTTCCGACGGAGCAGGAACGGCTATTCTAACCTTCTTGGGTGGCTTCCATCCTCAAACTGAGTCTCTGTGGCTGACGGATATTGCCCATCACCATTTGGCGATCGCCGTTATCTTCATCATTGCCGGCCATATGTACCGGACTAACTGGGGCATTGGACACAGCATGAAGGAGATCCTCAACGCTCACAATCCTCCTCAAGGAACTCCTTTTGGTGGAGCATTAGGGGAGGGACACAAAGGTCTGTACGACACCGTTAACAACTCCCTGCACTTCCAGCTTGGTCTAGCACTAGCTTGCCTTGGCGTTATCACCTCCTTGGTAGCGCAGCACATGTATTCCTTGCCTCCCTATGCATTCTTGGCTAAGGATTACACGACCCAAGCAGCGCTATATACCCATCACCAGTACATTGCTGGATTCTTGATGACGGGAGCGTTTGCCCACGGCGCGATCTTCTTCGTTCGCGACTACGATCCAGAAGCTAACAAAAACAACGTGTTGGCTCGGATGCTAGAGCACAAAGAGGCAATCATCTCTCACTTGAGCTGGGTATCTTTGTTCCTCGGCTTCCATACCCTGGGTCTGTACGTCCACAACGACGTAGTAGTTGCTTTCGGGACTCCCGAAAAGCAAATCCTGATCGAGCCTGTTTTTGCTCAGTGGATTCAAGCCGCTCATGGAAAGGCTCTCTACGGATTCGATACTTTGCTATCCAATCCAGATAGCATCGCCTACACGGCTTACCCCAACTATGGCAACGTTTGGCTGCCCGGTTGGTTAGATGCGATTAACAGTGGGACAAACTCCCTGTTCTTAACCATCGGGCCTGGAGATTTCCTAGTACACCACGCGATCGCGCTAGGTCTGCACACCACCACCCTGATCCTCGTCAAAGGTGCGTTGGATGCTCGTGGTTCCAAGCTAATGCCCGACAAGAAGGACTTCGGTTATGCTTTCCCCTGCGACGGCCCTGGTCGTGGCGGTACTTGCGATATCTCCGCTTGGGATTCTTTCTACCTTGCCTTATTCTGGACGCTCAACACCTTGGGCTGGGTAACTTTCTACTGGCACTGGAAGCACCTGTGCGTCTGGCAAGGTAACGTTGCTCAGTTCAACGAAAACTCAACCTACCTGATGGGTTGGTTCCGCGATTATCTCTGGGCTAACTCCGCTCAGTTGATCAATGGTTTCAACCCCTACGGTGTAAACAACCTGTC
>CAYTUO010000209.1:0-7977 GCA_964441015.1 uncultured Pleurocapsa sp. | reverse complement strand
TGGCAGCAAGTCCAGCCGCGATCACCCGATGCTGTCACTCTCATCGGCCAAGAAGGGTTGGAACTCCCCTCAGATTTGCCCGATGCAGTCAAAACCGAACTGGCCTGGGCATCGCATCTGTTGTTAACCAATACCGTTACCAAGTCGCTAGTCGTCTACGATCGCGGAAAAGTTCTCTTACGGCGGGGAGTATTGGGGACAAATCCCCAAGTCAAACCCGGAAAAATTGTCGAGCGAGTGTTAGACACTCAAAAACCCGTTTACTTGGTAGATCTGAAGCTTTTTCCAGGACGTATAGAATTTGATTACTTGCCCGAAAATACGCAAGGAGTCATCTGTCAACCAATGGGCGATCGCGGCGTTCTCATTTTGGCAGCTAATGCGCCTCGCAGCTATACCAAACAAGACGAAAAGTGGATTGAGGGAATCGCAGATAAGCTGGCAGAAGCCCTCAGCCGCTATACGCATAGTAACTAATTCTTCTAAGTTTAAAGTTTTAATGAAGCTAGTAAAAATACGTAGACATTATCTCGGCGAAATGTTATCAATGTAGTGGTAGGGGTTAAATTGGTTAGAGGGACTGTTAGAGGTCTTTTATAGAGTAAAGATTAATTCACTTCGTAAAAGTCGCTAGATAAATAAGCTCTCAGTCCCCCTTATTTTTTTTCACAACAATTTCGGCAAACACATTCAAGAAAATAAACTCTGGCTTTTCAATACCAAAGTGTAAGTAATCAAACGGACTTGATCTGCTTAGCGGGACTTAAACAAAACAGAAGAAGAAAAAAGGATATAATGATGTGTCAGCAAAGCTTCCACATCAAAGTGACTCCCGATGAAAGAGACAATCCCCGCAGCCAGGCCTCCGTGCTTTGAAAAATGGTGTAAACGGAACAAGCTTTTAGCTTTCTTGAAAAACCTTAGTTATTTTTTATTGGTTGCTTTAACTTTTTTCTGCTTTAATGTCAATGCTGCGTTGGCTCATAGACCACACGATGTGGTTTCTCAAGTAGAAATTTCTCCGACTTACGATCAAGATCGAACCTTATTCATTATTGTTAGGAGTAATTTATTCAAATCAACCGACGGAGGAAACAGTTGGAAAAGAATAGTTAAAGGATTAGATAACCATTTTGATTTCACTTCTCTGGTTATCTTTCCTGAAAATAAGAAAACGTTATTTGTATCATCCTTGGGAGATGGGATATACAAATCTCAAGATGAAGGAGAGTCTTGGAGCAAAATTAATCAAGGATTAGACAATCTTAATCTTGACTTACTGGCTATTTCTGATGAGAATCCTAATTTAATTTTGGCGGCTGGGACAGAAAAGGGACTGTATAAAACCACAGATGGCGGTAACAATTGGAAACCAGTCATAGAAAGTAAAATTAAGATTACTGCTGTGGCTTTTTCCCCTAAGAATATTAATCGAATAGTTATTGGCGATCGTCAAGGTAATTTATACTTTTCAAACGATCTTGGCGAGACTTGGCAGCAAAAAGGAACCATCCAAAATGGAGGCATGATTACAGCGATCACCATCTCTCCCAAATCTACTTCAGAAAGTACATTTTTGGTTGGAACCGAACAAAGAGGAATTTTTAAAACCATCGATATGGGAAACTCTTTTTCAGAAATCAATGGGGAAATATCAGATAAAAATATTAGAGACATTGCGATTTTACCTAATAACTCAAAAGACTTGTCCCTCTGGGTTACTACCTGGGATGAAGGGGTATTTCAATCGCAAGATGGCGGAAATACATGGAAAAAATCTAGTAACGGTCTAACTAAAGATTCTCAAGCAGACGATCTCAAAAGTCCTCATTTTGTCGATCTAAGAATTTTTCCGGCTTTTAGTCAGGATAAAACTTTATTTGTAGGAGGATTTAATGGACTCTTTAAATCAACAGACGGTGGAGAGAGTTGGAAAGAATTAGAAACGTTATCGCCAGGAACGATTACAGCTTTAGCTGTATCTCCTAATTATGCAAATGACTCGACGATCGCTATCGTTACTTATGTAGGAAAGACTTACATTAGTCACGACAAAGGAGCGACCTGGAGGACTACGAACAAAGGATTAGAAGTTCCTCGTTTTACTGGAGATTTTGAGAAACCCCATCAAGATCCTCGTCGTTTCTTCGATGTTTCCTTTTCCCCAAACTATGCCGAAGATGGCAATATATTTGCCACTATATTATGGGATAATTTTTTGCAATCTACCAATCGGGGCGACCATTGGGATATAATTCGCATCCCCAACGTTCGCGGTTATGCTACTCGTGGAATAACGATTGTTCCTTCACCGAATTTGGCTTCCGATAAGACTATTTATCTAGGCACGCAATATGGTGTAATTTATCGGTCAACTGATGGCGGGAAAAACTTCTCAGTTATTGGCAAAGTAGGCAACCGTTCTACTAACGAACCCCTGGCGCTAGTTATATCGCCAGATTTTGCGTCTGACAAAACCCTTTATGCGTCGGGTCCTCAAGGAGTCCATAAAACCGTTGATGGAGGTCGTACTTGGCAACCGATAACTGAAGGGACTGTCTTGATGAAAAGAGGCAATATCCAGTTAGCGATTTCCCCTAACTACAAAGCAGATCGTACTGTTATTGCTGGTACTAACGAGGGTCTTTTTATCACCAAAGATGAAGGAAAAAGCTGGGTCAAATTAGAAGGAGCTTATGGCAGTGATAGTTCTCTAGAAGGGGTAGCTATATCACCAAATTACCAAAGCGATCGGACATTTCTGGTTAGTGTTAGAGGAAGAGGATTATTTAAAACTATTGATGGGGGTCAAACCTTTACAAAAATTGGTAATGATTCGATTTCTTTATCGAGGATGAATAGCGTTCCGTCTGCTGGTATACCAATTCATTTTTCCCCTGCCTACGCTACCGATAAGACGATTTATGGCTTTGGTTCATCTACAACAGAAATTTACAAATCTACAGATGGTGGGAATACCTGGGAAACTATTGTCATTCCAAGAAATAATGATGAGAGCTATGCTTTCATAAGCTGGATAAGCCTCGTCTTTCACGTCTATCGCAGTAGCTTGCTTAGAATTGGTACGGCTTTAGGAGTTGCCATATTGAGTTATGTTGTTTTGGGGTATTTGAGTTTAGAAAAGAAATTACCTTTTAGTAAATTACAGATCAAGATGGGAGTCTCATCTGCCATATTTATTGTAGTCTTAGTTGTCTTGTTTTCTTAGAAGAAACTGTAAATTTCAAGAACGATAATTCTTGAGTTTTTTATAACATTTGTAGGAGTATAAACACAATCGCAAACACGGCAAATGCTCCTACTGCTTTTATCTGTAATTTCGTGAAGGGTAATTTCCTTTGTAAACCTAAATATCCTACTAAAAAGTAACTAGATAAAGCGACTATTAAAGCAGCTACGAATCTTAAAAAAAAACTACTGTAGACATAGAAAGCAAGATTGATGTAACCGAGCAAACCATACTGTTTCTTTTCATATAATTCAAACACCTTTGCTCTTGGTATTTTGATGGTTTTCCAGCTTTTTCCCCCATCGATCAATCTGAATATTTCTGTTACAGATGAGCCAAAACCATAAATCGTTTTATCGGTAGAATATGAAGGAGAAATTTTAATCGGTAAAGATGAGCCTTCAAAATTATTCAGCAAGGCTAAGGAAATCGAATTATCGCCAACCTGATTAAAAGTGTTACCATTATCCTCAGTTTTAAACAATCCTTTCCCTCTAGCACTGACAAAAAAAGTTCGATCATTCTGATAGTTTGGCGATATGGCAATACCTTCTAGATAACTATCACCACCATAAGCTACTCCTTCTAATTTGACCCAACTTTCTCCTCCATTTTTCGTGATAAAAAGACCCTCATCAGTACTAGCAATAACAGTACGATCTACTTTGTAGTTAGGTGAAATCGCTAACTTGATATTACTTCTCTCTATTAAGGGAGTATTATTAGTCATACATTTCCAGGTGACACCTCCATCAACGGTTTTATAAACTCCCTTAGAGCCTGAGGCAAAAAGTGTTTTGTCAGCAGAAAAATCTGGCGATATAACCAGAAAAGGTGAGTCATTATATTTTTGACGAGTTACTTTTCCAACACTCGAAAAATTTTTACCGTGATCGGTAGATTTAAAAATAATCCCTTCTTGCGAGAGTAAATAAATAGTGTTATCTGATGCAAAATTAGGTGAGACAGCAATAGTAAGGGAACGAGCCGTTCGTTTAAGAGAAACTATCTGCCAATATTTATTCTGATCTGTATATGTTAAAAATTTAGTCCACAATAAGGTGGTAAATATAGTTTTGTCTAAACGATAATTTGGAGAAAAGGCAATATCAAAAAAACGACGAGGATCTTGATAGGGTTCCTTGAAACTTCTCGTAAAACGAGGTAATTCTAGCCCTTGATTCATAGCCATCCATGTAGACCCTTTGTCATGGCTTATATAAGCTTCCCCCAGATAAGTAACAATAGCAACTGTAGAATCATTTTTATAATCTGGCGAGACTGCTAAACCTACAATCGCTCTTGATAAAGTATCTATCTCGCTCCAATGACGGCCGCCATCTGTTGATTTGAATAGTCCGTTGAACCCTCCTAAGAATATAGTTTTATCCTGCTCGAATGTATTTGAAATACTCAAGTCACTAAAGTGAGACTCCTTGAATTGATCTGCTTGAGGATGTTTAGTAAGTCCTTGACTATATTTATTCCAAGTAGTTGCACCATCATTAGAGTGAAAAATGCCTTCCTGCCATGTAGAAGCAAATAAAGTAGATTTTTTATCCTTATTTTGTGAGATTAAAAGATCTTTAATGGATTTATCTGATAGGCCCTTATTTACTTCTGTGAAAGAAATACCGCGATCGCTTGTTTTAAAAATACCCCCTTTTTCAGTTCCGACCCAAAATGTACTATCTGAAGAAAAATTTGGAGAGATTGCTATGGATGTAATAGCACCACTATTTTTAATCGTAAAAACAGGCTTCCAACTATTTCCTTCATTGTTAGAAATATAGACAATGCCTCGATCATCGCCAAGAATTATCTCATCTTTAAGAGCGGGAGAAAAGGCGATCGCAGTTATTTTTATACGCTCTTCATCGTCTATAATCTGCTCCCAACTTTGACCGCCATTTTGAGTTTTGTAGAGTCCTTTTTCAGTTCCAGCAGCGAATACAAGATCGGGAGAGTGAGGAGAAACAGAGATTAAGTTGAGGCTCAAACTTTTAAAACCATTGTTGACTTTAAACCAAGAATTACCCTCATCTTCTGATTTGTATACACCATCTTCAGGAGATAGTACAAATAGAGTTTTCTTAGTTTGAGGAGCAACCGCTAAAGAAGATAAATTCACCTGGTTATCCAATCCTTTTACTATTCTCTGCCAAGACAAACCTCCATTTGTTGATTTAAATAAGTTTCGTCTAACAATGATAAATACAGTTTTGTCTTGGTGATAAGTTGGAGAGATTGCTACTTGAGATACAACATCATGTGGGTCGTGAGCGACTGCGGTAGGTACCTTAACTAAAAAGACTATTAAACTTATTAAAATAAAGCTAAGAATTTTTAATATCCTCGAAAGATTCTCAATTTTGATTGGAATATTTTTTTTCATAACATTCGAGTTTTTTGCTGAGAAATAAATGAGGAATATTAGAAATTAACGAAGATATATTGCTTGGTAATTTTAACCCAAAAGTCAATTTCATATTATTTCGATAGTTCTACAATACTGAGATAATGTAGCAGAGCATTGATGAAAGTATAGTATTGCTTTATCTATCGAATCTTGATAAATTTTAGACTCTAATTCTCTAGGGGTTCTGATAATACAACCTGCTTGAATATTTTCTGATGAATCGCCAATCCCTCTTATTCCCGTAGTCTTGAGAACTTCATATTCCTCTGAAAATCCTGCTTTAGTTCCTAGAAAATTCTTCAGGGTTTTAAAAACTGAATTACTGCTCTCCAAAAGCTGGTCATAGTCTAGCCATAAGCTACGTTCTTTGCTATTGATGATTTTAGCATACCTTTCAAGAGTTGATAAACGCTGTATATAATAACTTAAGGCTGTTTTTTCAGTCCAGTGTGGTTTTAGATCGAGGATACTAGCCAAGGTTCTCTTCGGCTCTCTAATCAGAAAGATAGTGTATAAATTTTCTGAAGTCAACAATGTCTCTTCTAAAATTTTGTGATCGTGTAGAATTTTATCTAGGATATATTGATGAGACATATCAAGCTCTTTAAGTTGCCAATAAACTTTAAACATTAAATGCTTAAAATCCAATTTTGAAGTATAGTTAATGTGAGTTTCTCCATAGCCGATAATTTCAGGGTTAGAATTTAGTATATGAGCAAGTAATGAAGAACCAGATCGCATGTGACTAAGGATAAAAATTATTCGGTAGGGACTCTTTCTTAAGCGGATTTGATAAGGATCTTGAATTTTATAAATCCGAAATTGGTAATATTTGTAAATGACGTTTGTTTTTAAGGATCTAATAGATTCACGGAATTTTTGAATTTTATTTTCCATTTTTACTAGTGTCGGAACTTATTGAAGTATAAAGGAGAGAGGGGCAGTAAAGGCTAAAAGCTTTGTCTAATAAGAGTTTTGAGCGATTTGGTCGGGGGAGAGAGCATACTTTGCCGTATCCCTCTCTAACACTTGACTTTCTACATCGCACCTCTAGCCTTACGCCAGTTTTCCGAGCGCAATCTTAGGCAACTAGCTGTCAATCCCTACAGATTCAACCCGAACGATCCCGCTCGCTGAAGTTGAGACTAAATTAGAATCCAACCACAGTTTTGGGATGAAATCGTAATGACCTGCTTGTCCGGCAGGATATTTTCCCGCTTCTACTCGTTCGATAATATGAGGTAGAGCTTGAATAAACCTCGGACTGCGCTCTTTTGGATGCAACGTCCAAGCGTTTGGATTCGTTAGCATACCTCGAACATAATCAGTTTGTTCTAATTTTCTCGACACCATAATTTCCCAAGAATCTAACGAGCCTTTTCCAGTAACGTTACTATAGAGAGTTTTCATCAGTACGGGTAACCGATTGATAAACTGCCGTCGATAGGAACGCCAGATCTTCGGTAAGGGGAGCAACTGTTTAAACCGCTCACGGTTAATCAGATAAACTCGACTGCTAAAAAACTTGAATTTGTAAAACCCATCTAGGTCTTTCTCATAAGGGCAACTTTGGTAGATTGTCCCGTCTTCTGTAGGTGGTCCAGCGAGAGGTCTGACAAACATTAAGTTTGGATGTCGTTGCATCAGATCCATTCCTTCCTCCACCCAGCTATAACCAGGTTTCTGGTAAAGCATCATGTCGCTGTCAAAGTGCAGCATGTAGTCACTTTTGCATTCTTCGAGCGGGAAAATTGAGCCGAGGATGGGATATCCCTTATAGTTGTGGGTAAAACGAATCAGACTGCCAAAATGTGTGCGATAAACTTGGTTTCGATAGTCTCGATCGTAATTAATATCGACTACGCGATCGACTACACCAGCCTTTAGTAGCTGTTCCGTACAATCCCGTAACTGTTGCATCGTTCCGATTCCAGGACGACTCGCTTTCTCCCCCATTAATGGCGCTGTATCTACAGCTAAGACCCGTTCTTCAAAGGGAAAGTTGCTCATCCTCGCTAGATGAGGAATAGTATGCATCATAAAGGGAACATCAGTTCGCGCTACTAAAATCCAAAGAGAACAGTTTTTCATGTCGCTAATCCTAAATAATTCTTGTACCTATCAAGGGTTGAGGCAAGGTTGAACCAGATCTTTACATTCCGTTGCAAACAATTAACATAATGCTTTATTTTAAAGGGCAGATAAATCCTTATTTATTTTGCCTGAGTATCGACGAGAGAAGCTAAAAATTTTCCCCTTCCTCAGAGAACCAAGGAAGGGGTATTTGCTTAGAGAGCAGCATTCTGCT
>CAYTUO010000208.1:1396-7977 GCA_964441015.1 uncultured Pleurocapsa sp. | reverse complement strand
TGCTGCGTAGAAATGATTTGTTCGTCTGTTAAGATTACTAGCATAACAGTATTTCCTCGACCCCAGTGCTGCTGAGTTTATTGTAATCCTCGCTCCAAGCATCAGGAACAAGATTGCCACATAGCTTAATCAGAGCCTAAAGAAATAGAAGTATTTTTTAATACATTCGCTCTCAAGTTAGAGAAAAGCGATCGCATAATGTAATATTTTGTAATAAGATGGGCATAATGTAATTAAACAAATTGTTGTCTACACAACAGAAAAGGGGGTGAAGTCTATGTTAAAGACTATTAAGCATCGTAGCCCCATGGTGGTTGACCTAGCGGAGAATATCTTACTTCATACTGCTATCGCTCAGGAAAACCACGCAGCGCTTCGCTCTGGATTTGCCGGATACCAACCGAATCCTCGCTGGAACGTGACAAAGTTTCGTGCTTGGAAGACAGGTCGTCAGTTGAGAGAAGCCCTAAAGCATGGCGAGATGATAGTTCGTTCGACCGACTGTATGCTAGTGTCAGTCAAAGACCAAGGGAACAGTTCAGACGAGGAAGTCCGAAGTACGCAGTGGATTAATTTTTCTCTACAGAAGCAATTGTTAGCAGCTTCATAGAAAGCAAATATTAGTGATTGGGGCGGTTATCATGAAAGACGATATTCCGCTCTTTTTTTGCCAGTTTTTATGGCTAAATAAAACTCTGTAGGGGAAATGAAAGTTCTAAAAATAAAATTTAAGTCTATCCTTTCAAATCTGCCCTGGTTCTGGATGGCAATGACTACTCTATTTGGCTCGTCATTGGCTTTGCGTTTTTGTCAACTTAATAGATTTAATAGGCTAGTATTTGATGAGATTTATTTTGTTAAATATGCTAAAAATTATTTAAATAATACACCTTTTTTCGACGTTCATCCACCGCTCGGTAAATATTTAATTGCTCTTGGAATTTGGCTCAGCCATTTTTGGGTGAGAAGTTCCGAAAATCAGATTACAGCTTTTGATTATCGTTGGCTTAATGCACTAATCGGGTCTTTCATTCCTTTAATTATTGCAGGAATTGCCTATCAATTAAGTCATCGTCACAGTTATGCTTTTCTAGCAGGTTTATTTGCTGCGGCTGATGGCTTGCTATTAGTAGAGTCTCGCTACGCTTTATTGAATATTTATTTAATATTTTTTGGATTTTTAGGTCAGTGGTTTTTCTTGTTGGCTTTGACAAATCACTCTAGATTGTGTCGTGGGTTATATTTAATTATTACAGGCATTTGTTTTGGGGCTGCTGTTTCTGTTAAATGGTATGGCTTAGGATTTGTGTTGAGTACTTATTTGCTTTGGGTAAGTATCAGAATTGTTCAAGGCTTGCAATTTTACCTTGATTTTTCTGAATTAAAAAAAGAAATAATCAAACCAGCTTTTTGGCAGAATTTAACTCAGGTAAAAATCCCGACTTTATTGTTGTGCTTAGGTGCGATCCCAGCGATAGTTTATTACTTGCTTTGGATTCCCCATTTGCAACTCAATCCCACTAGAAACTTTTGGGAGTTACACCAAGCAAGCTGGAGATTTCATCAACAATTAGGTAACGGAACTAGCGTACATCCCTATTGTTCTACCTGGTATAGTTGGGTTTTAATGATTCGTCCGGTGGCCTATTGGTATGAAAAATCGGGAAATCTTATTTACGACGTGCATGGCATGGGCAATCCGGTTTTATGGTGGTTAGCCGCGATCGCGATTCTTCTCCTAGTAGGAAAGGTCGTGCAACAAATTCAAGCTGGGACGACAGAAAACGCTAAATTCTGGATTCCGCTCTATTTACTCTTGAACTATGGGGCTAATTGGTTGCCCTGGATGATGGTAAATCGCTGTGCATTTCTTTACTATTACATGGGGGCGGCAATTTTTGGTTTTTTGGCGATCGCGTATTGGGTAGATCGGTGGCTTTCTAGCGATAGTCATTGGTGGCGGGCGATCGCAGTTCAGGTAATTTTTCTGATTTTAGTGGCTTTTGCCTACTGGCTGCCTATCTATTTGGGTTTGCCGTTATCTAGTGACGAATTTCACCGTCGAATGTGGTTTCCTTCTTGGTACTAAAGCCTTTTGAGCATTTATACCGAGAAAAACTGGAAATCTTTTGAACAATTCAAGGCGAAGTGTTCCTTTTCCCGTTAAAATTAGCTACTGCGGTCAAGCGCCGCACCTAAGTTGACCCTCATGGATCGACCACTCAAACGTCACGGCTTAAAAATCAACCCGCTTCGCGGAGTCAATAAAGCTGTTGGGAAATAATTCAGGGTTAGGTCGAAATTCTGACTACCCTACTGATTAAAGATATCAAACTATCTCAATGACTATGGCTAAAGTTCTTGTCTGTGATCCGATTGACCAAGTAGGCATTGATATTCTCTCTCAGGTTGCCCAAGTAGACGTAAAAACTGGGCTATCTGCTGAAGAATTAATCCAAATTATTCCCGAATACGATGCTTTAATGCTACGTTCTGGCACGCGAGTCACGCAAAAAATTATTGAGGCTGGTACTCAACTCAAAATCATCGGACGGGCAGGCGTAGGCGTAGATAATATCGATGTTCCAGCAGCGACACGCCAAGGCATCATTGTTGTCAACTCTCCCGAAGGCAATACGATTGCAGCAGCCGAACACGCCCTAGCGATGATGCTAGCCTTATCGCGCTACATCCCCGATGCCAATCAATCTGTCAAAGCGAACAAGTGGGATCGCAAAAGCTATATTGGCTCTGAAGTCTATAAAAAAAACTTGGGAGTCATTGGTTTAGGAAAGATTGGTTCTCATGTGGCAACGGTGGCTAAAGCGATGGGCATGAAAATCCTGGCCTACGATCCCTTTATTTCTAAAGAACGGGCAGATAATCTAGGCTGTACCCTAGTAGACCTCGATTTTCTCTTCGCTGAAGCCGATTACATCACCCTACACCTTCCCAAAACGCCAGAAACCACCCACCTAATTAATGCCAACACCCTGGCCAAAATGAAACCCACTGTCCGCATTGTCAACTGTTCGCGGGGTGGAATTATCGAGGAAAATGCCCTAATAGAAGCACTGGAAGCTGATAAAATTGCAGGTGCGGCACTCGATGTTTTCGAGCAAGAACCTTTGGGAGAATCAAGGCTAAGGGAACTCGGTTCTAAGGTAATTCTTACGCCGCATTTGGGTGCGTCTACAGAAGAAGCACAGATTAACGTTGCGATCGACGTTGCTGAACAAATTCGGGATGTTTTATTAGGACTTCCTGCGCGTTCCGCCGTCAACATCCCCGGACTGACCCCCGACGTGATGGAAAAACTCAGACCCTATCTACGCTTGGCAGAAACGCTGGGTACGCTGGTCGGTCAACTAGCAGGGGGACGGATCGAACGTTTGACAGTCAGATTACAAGGAGACTTGGCTGAAACCAACAGTCAACCCATCGTGGTAGCCTCGATCAAAGGCCTTCTTTCTCAAGCGTTGCGAGAGCGCGTCAACTACGTGAATGCGGCTATTGAGGCAAAAGAGCGCGGGATTCGCATTATCGAAACAAAAGATGCGGCGGTTCGCGATTATTCTGGTTCGCTGCATTTAGAGGCGACGGGTTCGATGGGAGAACATTCGGTTACGGGTGCTTTATTGAGTAATGGAGAAATCCGCATCACCGATGTCGATGAGTTCCCGATTAACGTTCCGCCTAGCAATAATATGCTATTTACTCTCCACCGAGATATGCCAGGAATTATTGGGAAGATCGGTTCTTTGCTGGGTAGCTTTAATGTCAACATTGCTAGCATGCAGGTAGGTCGCAAAATTGTCCGAGGCGATGCGGTAATGGCACTCAGCCTTGACGATCCGCTACCAGAAGGACTTTTGTCAGAAATTACCAAAGTCGCTGGAATTCGGGATGCTTACACGGTCAAGCTTTAAAAAGTAGGGGTTTGTTGTTTGTTTTTTGTTGCTTTTGGGAACAATAGCCAATAACAAACAACAAATAACTAATCATTACTATCCTCCTATGTCAAACAGTTGGTGGGAAATTCAAGTTCTCTGTCACTCAAACTTGGAAGAATCCATTTTTTGGCGGCTACAAAAGTTTGGGTGTTCTGGAACAGCAACCGAGGTTAAGGGACAGTCTTATCTGATTCGCGCTTATGTGCCCCAAATGAAAGTGCAGTTGTTGGATCTAGCGGCGCTCTCTTTGTGGCTGCGCCAAGATGCCCTAATCTTAGGTCTTCCCAACCCGCCGACTCGCTGGCGCTTGATTAATGAGGAGGATTGGGCAAGTAGTTGGAAGCAACACTGGCAACCTACTGAAATTGGCGATCGCATTCTTGTCTATCCCGCTTGGCTAACTCCCCCCGAAACTTCCGAGAGAATCGTCATCCGCCTCGATCCCGGCATGGCATTCGGCACGGGAACCCATACGACGACTCAGTTGTGCTTGGAATCTTTGGAGATGCGCTTTCTCTATCCTCCTGGCGACATAATCATTGCCGATCTCGGCTGCGGTTCGGGGATTCTCTCAATGGCGGCTGTCTTGCTGGGAGCGTCAAAAGTTTACGCAGTGGATACCGATCCCCTTGCCGTTCAGTCTTCGTGTCAAAGTCGCCAGCTTAATCAAATCGCTCCAGAACGGTTAATCATCGAACAAGGCAGTATTGAAAAGTTACTAGAACTGGTTCCTGAAGGATTTGACGGCGTTCTTTGTAATATTCTGGCAGAAACGATTATCGAGATGATTCCTCGGTTTGACAAGCTAATTAAACCCAAAGGTTGGGGAATTCTAAGCGGCATTTTATTAGACCAAACCAAGTCTGTCGCCGAAATTCTCGAAGGCAATGGTTGGATTGTCGCTGCTCTTTGGAAGCGTCAGGATTGGGCTTGTCTCAATATTAGAAGGGCATAGAGAAAGGCAGCTATGCAGAAGGGATTGGATTATTTTTTAGACGGACGAAAGAGATGAGAGTGTTCGGGATGGTAGAGACGTGATCGCGCTGCTTGGGAGATCTCTCCTAACGCTGGACTAATAATGTAGAGCGTTGTCCTAATTAACGCTTCTTGTTGAGTCGTTTGAGCCATTTTTGCTAGTGGGACGAGCCAAATTTTTTCATCCGGCCAACCCACCCGGAAACAGATCGCAACGGGAGTTTCTGGGGGATAATATTTGAGTAATTTTTCCTGGGCTTCCTCTACGTGACGAGCAGCCAGATATAGACACAGACTAGCTTGATGGGCCGCTAGCAAGGATAATTCTTCTGACTCTGGCATCGCTGAAGCACGACCGCCAATGCGAGTTAAAATGATGGTCTGCACCAATTCGGGTACGGTTAATTCTGCTCCTAGTTTGGCGGCGGCAGCTTGAAAGGCACTGATACCTGGAATCAGTTCATAGGGAATGTTGGCGGCAGCGAGTGCTTGGATTTGTTCGCGGATGGCGCTATAGAGAGTTAGATCGCCTGAGTGAATGCGAGCAACCGAAAGATTGGCTCGAACCCGCGCGATCACTATGGGGATAATCTCTTCTAATGTTTTATTGCCCGTGTGGATAATTTCGGCATCGGGACGGACATCGTGCAAAATTTGTTTGGGGACGAGAGAATCTGCAACGACAATGACATCTGCACGAGAAATAATCTTATATGCCTTGAGGGTCAGTAACTCCGGATCGCCGGGCCCCGCACCAATAAAATAGACGGCAGGTTTCAAAGAGTTTGACATTGACTGAATAATGTTAGCGATCGCCTGTAAGTTTAGATTGTCGAAAATGTGCGCCGTATCACATAAATGCTGAGTCTACAGCTTTTTTGAAATCTAAAGATTTTTATCAAGTTTTTTACTTTTCGTTGTTAGTCTTTACGTAAGCTTTAAAAACACTAGAGAAACCTTGATGCGAATCAATTTTGGAGCTTTATTTTTTGTCATCGCTTGGACAACTTTACTGGGATCTTGTTCTTATCTAGAGCGATCAAAATTTTCTCAGGAAAAGGTTTTACCTATCGATCACCTTGTCGAAGCCAATGACGAAGACCAATCCACGGATGACCAGGAAGTGTTCTTACTAGAGCAACAAACCCAAGAAGGTGAAATTGTTGACTCTGGTAGTGTTAGACGTGATGGATTGGATGAAGTTCCAGAAGAATCGCCGAGTAACTAGCGTTCACAGCAGCCTGTCAACAAGACTACTTGAAATCGGTTATTCGCTTACTCAGCATACACCACAAAAAACACCAATCGGAAAAAGAGAGGAAGTTCTATATGAAATCTCGTTCTCAGGTCACTTTTTTCAATTTGCTCGCCAGCTTTTTAGGTGCTACTGGAGTCAGCTTGCTGATCGGTTTGCCTTCTGTAGCTCAGATGCCTGAAAGTTCCAGCACCCCCGCGTCGCCAACAGAAGCGATTCAAGCTGGAAGCTCCGAAACTCCTGCTTCTGAAGTTGAGCCTACTGAAACTCCTGATGCTTCTGAAGCTGAATCGACTGAAACTCCTACTGTTTCTGAAACTGAGCCTAGCGAAACTCCTGCCGCTTCTGAAACTGAGCCTAGCGAAACTCCTGCCGCTTCTGAAACTGAGCCTAGCGAA
>CAYTUO010000208.1:0-1296 GCA_964441015.1 uncultured Pleurocapsa sp. | reverse complement strand
ACTCCTGCCGCTTCTGAAACCGAATCTCAAGATGTACCTAAAGTGATGAATGCTGAGCCTATTGAGACTCCTGCTTCGGAAGAATTGGCTCCTGCGGAGTCGGTAGAAACGCCAAGTCCTGAAATGCCAGGAGTGGACGATACAACTCAGCCGACTGAAGAGCCTGCTGAACAGGGCAAGTAAATTTTATTGGGTGACTTGTCAATGGAGTAGCTAGTTTACAAACTCACTTTCCATGACCTCTTTATAGATATCGGTTCGCGTAAAATTACGCGAACTTTTTCTTATTATTTTTATTTCTTAATTAAAATTAGGGGAAATTCACTGATTATTGATTACTGAACACTGTTCAAGGAGGCGGCTAGATGGATGGGTTGAATTGGAAAAAGATTCGCTGGAGCGCGATCGCAGCATTTTATGCTCTAATTTTGCTGGGAAATGGTCTTTCTAGTGTCATCAAAAGTCAGCCATCTCATGCCCAAACCCCAGTCGTTCCTGAAAATAGTTTGGAAACGGAAGGAGTTAGGAATAGACAATTCACGGGTATACAGCCGTTACCAAGAACGGGTCAATTTCAATTAATCTATCAACCTACTGGCATTCAATCGCATCAAGTCTTACAACAAACCTTACAAGAAGCAAGACTATTTGAAACATTAATTGATGGATTAAATAATATTGGTTTAGGACTTCCCGCCGATCTTCCAGTGATTATCGGTGATTGTCAAGCTGTTAATGCTTATTACGATCCCGTAACTCGTTCTATTAGGATGTGTCACGAGTTTATAGCAGGGATTGCTCAAAATTTTGATGAAGAACAAAACACCTCACAAGAAGAAGCGATCACAGATGCTTTATACGTCAGTCTTTTCGTTTTTTATCACGAACTAGGACGAGCTTTAATTGATATATTAGAGATCCCAACAACCGGAAAAGATGAAGATGCTATTAATGAATTGGCGACTATTTTGTTGTTAGAAACTGCTAATTCTGAAGCCGAAAAAATTATTTTAAATTCAGCCATCTGGTTAGAAATGGAACCCGATCTTCCTGGGTGGAACGAACGCAATTTAAATGAAGAGCGATTTAAAAGTTTAGCGTGCTTGGTTTATGGCAGCAATCCCCAACAGTATCAGTTTTTACTTGAAGAAGCAGAAATTTCTCAAGAAACGAGAGATTTTTGTACCAGAGAATATACGAAAAAAGTAGCTAACTGGAATAAATTATTACTTCCTCATCTGGCTAGGAGAAATTCTCTGTGGGGTACACAAACTTCATCTCCTTTCTCTCCCATTC